>NZ_JAHLRC010000026.1:0-50637 GCF_018919545.1 Citrobacter sp. S46_ASV_140 | reverse complement strand
TCTTCTGTTTCTCACAGATTCTTCCCGATTTATCCACAGGATGATCCAGAATCGGCTAAGTGTAAACGATCCTGGAGAAGTGCTGCAGGTTTTAGCGCGCATATTGAAAAAATTAATGAGTAAAGATGCTTTACTGCTTAAACGATCTAATAAAGATCCCGAGCGATCCTTGCGCTTTATCCGCCAGCCCGTATAATTCTTACCCCCAGCGAGTAACGGTCGCCTTACGGCGTCAACGCTGCCTGTTTTATACGCGAAACCATGCGGAAAAAAGCGGGAAATAAGGAAAGAGAATTGACTCCGGAGTGTACAATTATTACAATCCGGCCTCTTTAATCACCCACACTGTGGCGTAAGTCGTTCGAAATTCGTTCGGGTATACGCAAAAGTCAGTGAATTTATTCAAGTTTAGGTAGAAATCGCCATGAAACGCACTTTTCAACCGTCTGTACTGAAGCGCAACCGTTCTCACGGCTTCCGTGCTCGTATGGCTAATAAAAATGGTCGTCAGGTTCTGGCACGTCGTCGTGCTAAAGGCCGTTCTCGTCTGACCGTTTCTAAGTAATAAAAGCTAGCCCCTGAGTGGTTAAGCTCGCATTTCCCAGGGAGTTACGTTTGTTAACTCCCACTCATTTCACATTCGTCTTCCAGCAGCCACAACGGGCTGGCACGCCGCAAATCACCATCCTCGGCCGCCTGAATTCGCTGGGGCATCCCCGTATCGGTCTTACCGTCGCCAAGAAAAACGTTAAACGCGCGCATGAACGCAATCGGATTAAACGTCTGACACGTGAAAGCTTTCGTTTACGTCAGCACGAACTTCCAGCAATGGATTTCGTGGTGGTGGCGAAAAAAGGGGTTGCTGACCTCGATAACCGTGCTCTCTCGGAAGCGTTGGAAAAATTATGGCGTCGCCATTGTCGCCTGGCTCGCGGGTCCTGATAGCCCTTATTCGGGTCTATCAACGCCTGATCAGTCCGCTGCTTGGGCCGCATTGCCGTTTCACTCCAACCTGTTCGAGCTACGGAATTGAGGCATTGCGCAGGTTTGGAGTGATAAAAGGCAGTTGGTTGACGGTGAAACGCGTATTAAAATGCCACCCTTTACACCCTGGTGGTGACGATCCCGTCCCGCCCGGACCATTTGATACCAGAGAACACTAACGATGGATTCGCAACGCAATCTTTTAGTCATCGCTTTGCTGTTCGTGTCTTTCATGATCTGGCAAGCCTGGGAGCAGGATAAAAACCCGCAACCTCAGGCCCAACAGACCACGCAGACAACGACCACCGCAGCGGGTAGCGCCGCAGACCAGGGCGTACCGGCCAGTGGCCAGGGGAAACTGATTACGGTTAAAACTGACGTGCTTGATCTGACCATCAACACCCGTGGTGGTGATGTGGAACAGGCTTCACTGCCAGCTTACCCGAAAGAACTCGGTTCTACCGAACCGTTCCAGTTACTGGAAACCACGCCACAGTTCATCTACCAGGCACAGAGTGGCCTGACAGGTCGTGACGGCCCGGATAACCCGGCTAACGGCCCGCGTCCGCTGTACAACGTCGAAAAAGACGCGTTTGTACTGGCTGACGGTCAGAACGAACTGCAGATCCCGATGACCTATACTGACGCAGCGGGTAACATATTCACTAAAACGTTTGTACTCAAGCGCGGTGAATATGCTGTCAACGTTAACTACAGCGTGCAGAACGCCGGCGAAAAACCGCTGGAAGTCTCCACCTTTGGTCAGCTGAAGCAATCCATCAATCTGCCATCTCATCGCGACACCGGTAGCAGCAACTTTGCGCTGCACACCTTCCGTGGCGCGGCGTACTCCACGCCGGATGAGAAGTATGAGAAATACAAATTCGACACCATTGCTGAAAACGAAAACCTGAACGTCAATGCTAAAGACGGCTGGGTCGCAATGCTGCAACAGTATTTCGCAACGGCATGGGTTCCGCGTAACGACGGCACCAACAACTTCTATACCGCTAATCTGGGTAACGGCATTGCCGCTATCGGCTATAAATCACAGCCGGTACTGGTTCAGCCTGGCCAGACTGGCGCGATGACCAGCACCCTGTGGGTCGGCCCGGAAATTCAGGATAAAATGGCGGCAGTTGCACCGCACCTGGATCTGACCGTGGATTACGGCTGGTTGTGGTTCATCTCTCAGCCGCTGTTCAAACTGCTGAAGTGGATCCATAGCTTCCTGGGTAACTGGGGCTTCTCCATCATCGTTATCACCTTTATCGTTCGTGGCATCATGTACCCGCTGACTAAAGCGCAGTACACCTCCATGGCGAAGATGCGTATGCTGCAGCCGAAGATTCAGGCTATGCGTGAGCGTCTGGGCGATGACAAACAGCGTCAGAGCCAGGAAATGATGGCCCTGTACAAAGCTGAGAAGGTTAACCCGCTGGGCGGCTGCTTCCCGCTGATCATCCAGATGCCAATCTTCCTGGCGTTGTACTATATGCTGATGGGCTCCATTGAACTGCGTCATGCGCCGTTCGCTCTGTGGATCCATGACCTGTCTGCACAGGACCCGTACTACATCCTGCCGATCCTGATGGGCGTGACGATGTTCTTCATTCAGAAGATGTCTCCGACCACCGTGACCGACCCGATGCAGCAGAAGATCATGACCTTCATGCCGGTCATCTTCACCGTGTTCTTCCTGTGGTTCCCATCAGGTCTGGTGCTGTACTATATCGTCAGCAACCTGGTAACCATTATTCAGCAGCAGCTGATTTACCGTGGTCTGGAGAAACGTGGCCTGCATAGCCGCGAGAAGAAAAACTCCTGATACTAGTCGTAGGGGCGTTGGCTGAATTTGCTTGCCGCCTTCCTGCACTTGAATTATTTCGAGTATTCACGGTAAAGTTAATGCCAGAGAAGGCGGTCATTAGACCGCCTTTTTTACATTTACAAGAGAGCTATCATGAACCATAACGACACCATCGTCGCTCAGGCCACCCCACCGGGACGTGGTGGCGTGGGTATCCTGCGCATCTCCGGCCTGAAGGCGCGCGAGGTTGCAGAAACCGTACTGGGGAAACTACCAAAACCGCGCTATGCCGACTATCTGCCGTTTAAAGACGCGGATGGCAGCACGCTGGATCAGGGAATTGCCCTGTGGTTCCCCGGCCCGAACTCCTTTACCGGTGAAGATGTTTTAGAGCTTCAGGGCCACGGCGGTCCGGTGATTCTCGATCTGCTGCTCAAACGTATTCTGACCATTCCCGGGCTGCGCATTGCCAGACCGGGTGAATTCTCCGAGCGTGCGTTTCTCAATGATAAGCTTGATCTGGCCCAGGCAGAGGCAATTGCCGACCTGATCGATGCCAGCTCAGAGCAAGCCGCTCGCTCGGCGCTGAACTCGTTGCAGGGCGCATTTTCTGCACGGGTAAATCATCTTGTGGAAGCGCTCACTCACCTGCGCATCTACGTGGAAGCGGCGATCGACTTTCCGGATGAAGAAATCGACTTCCTGTCTGATGGTAAGATTGAAGCGCAGCTCAACAACGTTATCAGCGATCTCGATGCTGTTCGTGCCGAAGCGCGTCAGGGCAGCCTGCTGCGCGAAGGGATGAAGGTGGTCATTGCCGGTCGCCCAAATGCCGGGAAATCAAGCCTACTGAACGCGCTGGCAGGTCGTGAGGCGGCCATTGTGACCGACATTGCGGGTACGACTCGCGACGTACTGCGTGAGCATATTCATATCGACGGTATGCCGCTGCACATCATCGACACTGCCGGTCTGCGCGATGCCAGCGATGAAGTTGAACGCATTGGTATCGAACGCGCGTGGCAGGAAATTGAACAGGCCGACCGCGTTCTGTTTATGGTTGATGGCACCACCACCGACGCCGTGGACCCGGCTGACATCTGGCCAGACTTTATTGCCCGTCTGCCAGCCAAACTGCCGATTACCGTGGTGCGTAACAAAGCGGATATTACCGGTGAGACGCTGGGCCTTAGCGAAGTAAATGGCCACTCACTAGTTCGCCTATCCGCGCGTACCGGTGAAGGCGTTGACGTGCTGCGTAACCATCTCAAACAGAGCATGGGCTTTGAAACCAATATGGAAGGCGGCTTCCTGGCGCGCCGTCGTCACCTGCAGGCGCTGGCAGAAGCGGCGGAGCATCTCGAGCAGGGTAAAGCCCAACTGCTCGGAGCATGGGCCGGAGAATTGCTGGCAGAGGAACTACGTCTGGCGCAGCAGAACCTCAGTGAGATCACCGGGGAATTTACCTCCGACGATCTGCTGGGAAGGATTTTCTCCAGCTTCTGTATTGGCAAATAACGTTGTGTTGCCCGGTGGCGCGATGCCTACCGGGCCTACAGTACCCGTAGGTCGGATAAAGCAAAGCGGCTATCCGGCTACAAGTGATTTCCCATGTGGAAATCACTGTTGTCCAAATGGCAACTCGTGCAGTTGACTCTCTGCCCGTATGCTTAGCGCCACATTCCTCATGAGGTCGCTATGACACGCTTTCTAATCTGCAGTTTCGCCCTGGTGTTACTCTATCCCGCGGGTATTGATATGTATCTGGTGGGGCTGCCCCGTATTGCTGCCGATTTACAGGCCAGCGAGGCGCAACTGCATATCGCGTTTTCGGTTTATCTGGCGGGAATGGCGACGGCGATGCTGTTTGCCGGGAAAATTGCCGACCAGTCAGGACGCAAACCCGTCGCTATTGTCGGCGCCCTCATCTTTATTTTCGCCTCTGCGCTGTGTTCATTCGCCGAAAGCGGTACGCCGTTTCTCACAGGCCGCTTTATTCAGGGTGTAGGCGCAGGCTGCTGCTATGTGGTGGCGTTCGCCATCCTGCGCGATACGCTCGACGATCGCCGCCGGGCGAAGGTACTGTCGCTGTTGAACGGTATCACCTGTATCGTGCCGGTACTGGCACCGGTGATGGGGCATCTGATTATGCTCAAATACCCGTGGCAGAGCCTGTTCTACACGATGATCGGTATGGGGGTGGCCGTTTGCTTGCTGTCAGTGTTTATCCTGCGAGAATCGCGCCCAGCGACGCTCCCGGCATCTGCAGAGAAGAACCACCTATCTGAATCGCTGGTGAACCGTTTTTTCTTAAGCCGCCTGGCCATCACCACTCTCAGCGTGTCGGTGATCCTGACCTTCGTGAATACTTCGCCGGTGCTGTTGATGGAAGTGATGGGCTTTGACCGTGGTGAGTACGCCACCACGATGGCCATGACCGCAGGCATCAGTATGGCGGTCTCGTTCTCTACGCCATTCGCCCTGAGCGTGTTTAAACCTCGCGTTCTGATGCTGACCTCACAAGTGCTGTTTCTGTCTGCTGGTGTGGTGTTAACCCTGGCCAGTACGCACATGGTGACGCTGTTTGGGCTGACCTTAATCTGTGCCGGGTTCTCGGTCGGCTTCGGTGTCGCGATGAGCCAGGCGTTGGGACCTTTCTCGCTGCGTGCGGGCGTTGCCAGCTCGGCGTTAGGTATTGCGCAGGTTTGCGGTTCCTCGCTGTGGATATGGCTGGCGGCGGTGCTCGGTCTTGATGCGCTGAATATGCTGATCGGGATTCTGATTGGCTGTAGCATAGTGAGTATCATGCTGATTATCACAGTAGCACCTAACCGGTCCACGCCAACTCATGAAGAAATCCCTCAGCAGTCTCGATCTTAATTTATTGCTCTGCCTACAGCTGTTGATGCAGGAACGCAGTGTTACCAAAACTGCCAAACGGATGAACGTCACACCGTCGGCGGTCAGCAAGTCGCTGTCTAAACTGCGGGCCTGGTTTGACGATCCACTGTTTGTAAACACCCCGCTGGGGCTAACGCCAACACCGCTGATGGTCAGCATGGAACAGAACCTGGCAGAGTGGATGCAGATGAGCAACCAGTTGCTGGATAAGCCGCACCATGAAGCGCCGCGCGGGCTGAAGTTTGATCTGGTGGCCGAAACGCCGCTGGTGATGATCATGTTTAACGCGCTCTCCCGACAGATCTATCAGCGTTATCCCCAGGCGACGATAAAAATACGCAACTGGGACTATGATTCGCTGGATGCAATTATTCGCGGCGAGGTGGATATCGGCTTTACTGGCCGGGAAAGCCATCCGCGTTCGCGTGAACTGTTGAGTTTGCTGCCGTTGTCGATCGACCATGAAGTGCTGTTTTCCGATCTCCCCTGCGTCTGGCTACGTGAAGATCATCCGGCATTGCAGGAAGAGTGGAATCTGGACACATTTCTGCGCTATCCGCACATCAGCATTAGCTGGGAGCAAAGCGATACCTGGGCACTGGATGAAGTCCTGCAAGAGATGGGGCGCGCACGCAATATTGCGTTATGTCTGCCCGGTTTTGAGCAGTCGCTGTTTATGGCCGCCCAGCCGGATCACGCGCTAATAGCCACAGCTCCGGTTTATTGCCAGCGTTATAACCAACTCCACCAGCTTCCGCTCGTGGCGCGTCCTATGCCTTTTGATGCCGCGCAGCTGGAAAAAATGCGCGTACCGTTCACCCTTCTTTGGCACAAACGTAACAGTCATAATCCTAAGATCGTCTGGTTGAAAGACACCATCAAGGCGCTTTATCGCGATATGTCCTGACGTTGCACCGCCACTTTGTTGCTAAATCGACTATTCTGGCAACAGAAATGTAAATATCGCGTAATGTATTCTATTTCAGCTTACTTTTTGGGCAGCAAAGCCTGCCTGGATGCCGCGTAAATGTTACTCTGGTAATTATCACGGACCATTAATCACGGAGCGAAAAATGGCGACACATTTTGCCAGAGGGATTCTTACGGAGGGACACCTGGTTTCAGCTCGCCTCCCTTCTCCATGTCATATCGAAGCAAGAGATCTCCCCGCACATCGCCGAACACGTTTCCTGGCTTCCCGAAGTTTACTCGCTGAACTGATGTTTATGCTTTACGGCACCAGTACGCTGCCCGAGATTGTTACTCAGGCCAAAGGTAAGCCCGTTTTTCGCGATAAGAACCTGCCGGGATTTTCGATTTCCTATGCCGGGAATATCGTTGGCGTTGCGCTAACAACTGAAGGAACGTGCGGGCTGGATATGGAACTGCAGCGAGCTACCCGCAGCTTTCACCATCCGCATTCAACGGAAACATGGCGCTTCTCCAGCAACGAAAATCTGTGGATCAATAACCAAAACGACCCCAACGAAGCACGCGCGCAGCTCATTACGTTGCGCCAGAGCGTACTCAAACTCACCGGCGATGTAAGCAATGATGATCCGCACGAACTCCAGCTTTTACCCGGCGCAGGACGTCTGAAATGTGCCCATGTTGCGCAGGTTGAAGCCATTTGCGATGCGGAAGATGTACTGGTGTGGTCGGTTGCGGTTACGCCAACCATTGAAAAACTCAAGGTTTGGGAGTTTGATGGTAAACAGGACTGGAAAAGTTTGCCTGATATCCAGACCCGCGCCAATGAGCCTACGGGTCGTCTGATCCGGTTCTCTCAATTATGCGCAGCGAAGAGCCATACGCTTTGATTTAACCTTTATGATGAAACAGGAGTCACCATGTCAGAAACATTGAATGTTGTTACGTTACTGGGAAGTCTACGCAAAGGTTCGTTTAATGGAATGGTTGCCCGTACGCTGCCCAAGATTGCTCCAGCAGGAATGGAAGTCAACGCGTTGCCATCAATTGGTGATATCCCACTGTACGATGCCGACCTCCAGCAGGAAGAAGGTTTTCCGGCAAGCGTAGAAGCGCTGGCAGAGCAAATCAGGAAGGCTGACGGTGTCGTCATCGTGACACCGGAATATAACTATTCCGTGCCTGGCGGACTGAAGAACGCCATCGACTGGCTGTCCCGCCTGCCGGATCAGCCATTATCGGGTAAGCCGGTGCTGATCCAGACCAGCTCCATGGGCGCCATTGGCGGCGCGCGCTGCCAGTATCATCTGCGTCAGATCCTGGTGTTCCTCGACGCCATGGTAATGAATAAGCCGGAATTTATGGGCGGCGTGATTCAGAACAAAGTGGACCCGCAAACAGGTGAAGTGATCGACCAAAGTACGCTGGACCATCTAACCGGCCAGTTGACCGCATTTGGCGACTACATCCAGCGTGTGAAAGCCTAAAAGAAAAAGCCCGCTGGCTGCAATGCCTGGCGGGCCGTATCCGGTTATCAAATTTGCCTGATGGCGCTGCGCTTATCAGGTCTACACGCCTCGCGCAGCACCGTCTCAGCGGCAATTAATGCGCGTCGATAAACACAATCTTCAACACAAACAGCAGTGCGACAACGATGACGCATGGGCTGAGATCGCGGAAACGTCCGGTACCGATTTTCATCACACAGTAGGAAATAAAGCCCAGCGCGATACCTTCGGTAATCGAGAAGCTAAACGGCATCATCACGGCGGTAATAAACGCCGGAACGGCTTCAGTCAGGTCATCCCACTTCACGCGTGACAGGCTTGATGTCATCAGGACGCCAACGTAAATCAGCGCACCCGCGGCCGCATATCCCGGTACCATTCCCGCCAGCGGCGACAGGAAGATAACCAACAGGAACAGCAGGCCGACAACTACCGCGGTCAGGCCAGTACGTCCACCGACAGAAACCCCGGAAGAAGACTCGATATACGCGGTAACGGAAGAAGTACCGATAAACGCACCAGCAACTGATGACACGCTATCCACATACAGCGCCTGCTTCATACGCGGAAACTTACCCTTCGCATCCGCCAGACCGGCTTTATCCGTGACGCCAATCAGCGTACCGGAGGAGTCGAACAGGTTGACCAGCATGAACGAGAAAATTACGCCCGCAAGACCAATGTTAAACGAACCAGCCAGATCAACATGCCCGATAACGGACATTACGCTCGGCGGCGCGGAGACGATCCCGTTGTAATGGACATCGCCCAGCATCCAACCCAGCAGCGTGGTCACAATGATAGAGATCAGTACCGCCGCATGGATGTTACGTGAAGCCAGAATCGCGATGATAAAGAAACCCAGAATACCGAGCAGTACGCTGTGGGACGTCAGGTTGCCAATAGACACCAGGGTGTCTTGGTTGGCGACGATAACACCAGCGTTTTTCAGCCCCATCATACCGATGAACAGACCAATACCGCTGGTGATCCCCACGCGCAAGCTAACCGGGATGTTGGCAATCATCCAGTAACGTACGCGGAAAATCGTCAGTAGCAGCAGACCTACCGCGCCCCAGAAGATTGCGCCCATACCGATCTGCCATGACAGGCCCATCGCGCCAACGACCACGAAGGCGAAGAACGCATTCAGACCCATAGCAGGCGCAAGTGCGACCGGCAGGTTGGCAAACAGGCCCATCAGGATGCTACCAAATGCAGCAATCAGGCAGGTGGTCACAAAGACGGCGCTGGTATCCATGCCAGCCACGCCAAGAATTTGCGGGTTAACAAAAACGATATACACCATCGTCAGGAAGGTGGTTAAACCGGCGATCACTTCGGTCCGTGCCGTCGTGCCATGTTCGCGCAGTTTGAACACGCGTTCCAGCATCCCCTGGCCAGAAGCCTGGGTTGTGTGTTGTTGACTCATTATCAATTTCCGAACAAGGAGGGAAAATTCGTCGCTATCCTATACCAAAATGCGACAATAGGGTTGGGTTATGAGCAACTTTTTTCATTGATTTTGCTTATACGGCAACGATTGCGTCGCCCAATAATGCATTACGAAAACGTTAAACTTGTTAAAACGGAAATGACATGTCCCAGATAGAAGCCGTATTTTTTGACTGTGACGGTACCCTTGTCGACAGTGAAGTGATTTGTTCTCGCGCGTATGTCAGCATGTTCCAGGCGTTCGGCATTACGCTCGATCTTGAAGAAACTTTTAAACGCTTCAAGGGGGTAAAGCTGTACGAGATCATCGACATTATCAACGAAGAGCACGGTGTCGAACTGGCAAAAGCCGAATTAGAACCGGTTTACCGCGCAGAGGTCGCACGTCTGTTCGATACGGAACTGGAGGTGATTGCCGGTGCCAATGCGCTGCTGGACAGCATGACCGTCCCTATGTGCGTGGTATCTAACGGTCCGGTCAGCAAGATGCAGCACTCGCTGGGTAAGCTGGGTATGTTGCACCATTTCCCTGATTTGCTGTTCAGCGGCTACGATATTCAACGCTGGAAACCCGATCCGGCCCTGATGTTCCATGCGGCGAAAGCGATGGACGTTAACGTTGAGAACTGCATTCTGGTTGATGACTCCAGCGCAGGTGCGCAGGCGGGGATTGCTGCAGGGATGGAAGTGTTTTACTTCTGCGCCGATCCGCATAACAAACCAATCGATCATCCAAAAGTGACGACGTTTACCGATCTGGCGCAGTTGCCAGCATTGTGGAAAGCGCGGGGTTGGAATATTACGCGTTAAATAAGCAACCATCACACAATCTGCGTTCGCGGGAAAAGATAACCCCACCGAAAACAGCGGGGTTATCGTTCTTTTTCAAGTCAGCGCTTATTTGGTGAGGCCATTAACAAAATGGCTGCAATATTCCCCGGCCACACGCTGTTCCGGGTTGCTGCTGGTTGTCAGGTCAACATAGGTGTAAGACGAAGGATTGTCGCGGTTAAAATCCCAGATACCGATAAAATTCATGCCATTCTGTTTGGCAAAGGTGGCCAGCGTATCGGCATCATGAAGTTTAAACATGCTACCATCGTCATTCATACCTATCATCGGTGTAACCGCCACCGCCGAGTAGCCGCCGCTCACTGACAGAGAGGCTAACTGACTGGCGATGCTGCGGGCTGCGTCAACCGCAGATTTACCCATATCAGCACGATACTGCGCGCTGTAATAATCCATTGCCATACCGTTTACCACAAACGTTAATCCGGTATTATGCGCTTGTTTTACAATATTCACCCCAGTACTAGTTAAACCGGTTGGCATGGTGGGCAAAGTAAAGGAAATAGCGACTTCTGGATTATTTTTAGTTACCACTTTCAGCGCTTCACAAATATTACTGATATTATACTGACCATTTTCCAGATCAAAATCCAGGCCATATGCAGAATAATCATCAATAAAAGACTGGTAAATTTCAACCAATTCGGAAGTGCTAAAATAGGTTGATATATCGCTATTCACCGCGCCGCCAAAAGAAATAATAACCTTTTTACCGGCCGCATTGAGATCGTTTGCTAACGGCAATGCCCAGTCCATCGGCATGGTGTCCTGGGCAGCCCAGCAGGCTTTTTTGTTCTCTGATAAAGTAATAAAACCAAATACCAGACCGTCTACCTCCCACGCTTTAGCTTCCTGAGAATAAAGCGGATTTGGACGGCCATTGGGATAATCTTGCCAGTCAGACCATTCTGCATTTACGGTGACATCTATAAACGGGGTATAAAGCGTCTTCATATTTCACCTCATTATTTTTTCATATTAATCAATAATGCCAGAAAACTATTTATCTGGTCTCTGGCTGAGGTGATGCTATATTTTCAGAAACGGATAATTTATGACGATAGTCACACCCAAATGGTTCATGATAAAAACAAATATTTAATGATAGATATTATCATAGCAATGATGATTATCTGATAAATCTGGTCAGAAGCAGATGCCGTATAAGGGGTTTGAGGGTCAATGGGCAATTCGTGGAAGTTGTCGATCTCCATACGCTGAGGATTGGCATCCGGGAGCAGCAGTTGCGCGACTGCCAGCGCAATGCGCCGTTTAGGTCGGGTTGGTGATCGGGTTGACATCAATATGCCTGGTGAGCAGTTAAAGATTACCTTTAGGTTTGATTTCAAGTCTGTATGCGTGGCCCGGTACATAAAATCGCCAGCCTTCGCCATGTGTGGTGCTTATCGCCGTGCCCATATCGTCGGTCTGGGAATGGCGTGCTAATTCTCGCCCCTGCCGATGTGGCAGGGGCGAGGTTTTAACGCGCGGAGATTTCCCCCGTTTCGCTATTCAGGTGGAAATTTCGTGAAGGGCCGCCCCGCAGGTATTTATCGATAACGCTAAAAATACTGCCAAAACGCAGGCGGAAAATAGTCTCGAAATCGCTATCCGCCATCACCGCAGAAGCCTCATCTGGTAAGGAATGCGCCAACGTGCGGGTTAGCAAATGATATTCGCGTAAGCGTTGCGCGGAAATATCGCGCAGCGCCAGCTCATCGGCATTGCGCAGACGATAAAAATCCACCGCCAAATCAAAGCCGTTCCAGGATGCAAACTGCTCCAGCGTCATTCCGGCATCCCGAGCTAAAGTTAGCGCTTTTTGCCGCGCCAACTGCCATGCTCCAGCATTTTTTTGCAGGTAAATTTGCCCGATAGACCTGACAGGAGGCACGTCTCCTTTAGCGCACACGGCACGATCGCTGCTCATAGGTACAGTCAGAACATCTTGCCAAGAGTTATGACTGCTCAACTGACTCAGCGTCAGCATTTCCGCACCATTCAGGCTAAAAAGCATCTGCCGAATTTCACACGGCCACTCTTCGGGAATAAAGCGCAGCCGGGTGAGCTCGGTAATATGCCAGTTAGTAAAGTCATAATAATCCTTCGCACTCAGCACCGCCTTGTTCCATAAATGCGCAGAGCCCGTCGCTTTCAGATGCTCCCACTCTTGCTGATAATGTTCAAAAAGCTCATTAAAGCGCGGGACGCTGTCCAGGGTAACGGTCTGAACATCGATTTCGCTACGGTTAGCGAAATTGAGGATTTTATACGCTGGGACGTAGGCCGCCATGGAAGGTGCCTGAATATTAAATAGCAGGCTGCCGTCAGGATATTTACGCACGCCGGTATCGTTAAAGTGCATATGTCCGCCAACGTGTACGCCAATACCTGTTTTCGCTAACGCATGGCTGGTATCCTCCTTCGGAGCCCGCTTCAACTGAAATTTACCTTTGCCAAAGATGGATTCCAGATCGCTGGCAGCGCCGTTATCAAACTCCACCATAGGGAAATGGCTAAAGGTAATCAGCGTCTTTTTCTGCTCTTTTGCTCGCATGGCAACGGACGTCATCCACGCCACGACCTGCTGCTTGTGAGTGAGCATTTTGTTGTAGCCTGCGTCACCTGAACCCGCGAAGTTTTTAGCAGACTGCGGATTCGTCAGGTCCGCATCCTCGCGCGGCACGTAAACATTCGCATCAACGGCCAGCAGCCATAGGCCTGGTATCGGCTCAACGAGATAGCTGCTGTCAGCGACGGTAAAACAGGGGCCATAATCTGGTTGTCGATATGAACCGCCTGTTCCCTGAGCACAGATTTCATACTGCCGCTGGCGGAAGTCGCTGGCTTGCTTTGCTTTGGCAAACGTATAATCCTGCTGCCCATAGGATGAATAAGGCGTTTCCCAGTAAATATCTTCAGGCTGCGGATCGATACCGAATGGGGACATCATTTTCATGATGTACTCATAACCACGGCTTACCATCTCTTCGCTACAGATGGTCGGCAGTTCCGCACCTGTTGAGATAAGCGCAGTTTTTCCCTGATAACCCGTACACTCTTTGGCGCCAAAACTAAAAATACGTTGAGTTTTCCCTCCCTGACCTAAGAAATCCTCTTCCCCATCGGGTAAATCAAAGGGTCGGTTTGGGTCATGATTACCCGGCGTTGCAAAGAATCGCATTGCATACTTTTGCTCATACTCCTTCAGCAGGGTTACTAACCCGCGAATATGCACAGACTGCCCGTCATCGCTAAAATCACCGGGAAGCGCGATCAGTTTGATCCCCTTTTTCCCGGCGTCATCCAGTGCTGCACGCAGGGCAAAGTAGTTTTCATTAAATAATCGCGTTGACGTGAGCTGAGCATACATGGTGCGAATCATCGCACGCTGCCCACTTTTGCGATTCTTTAGCCCGCTAAATGCGCCA
This sequence comes from Citrobacter sp. S46_ASV_140, assembly GCF_018919545.1. Taxonomy (NCBI): domain Bacteria; kingdom Pseudomonadati; phylum Pseudomonadota; class Gammaproteobacteria; order Enterobacterales; family Enterobacteriaceae; genus Citrobacter; species Citrobacter sp. S46_ASV_140. Next base: position 36,766 of record NZ_JAHLRC010000026.1, on the reverse strand, counting down.
TCCTGAAATTCGCCGTACACATCATGAAAATGGATATCCGGCATAAATGCGACGCGATATTGATAATTTTCAGTAGCAGCAGCATGGCTACAGAGTAAAAACGCCGTTATTCCGGCTATGGAAATTACTCTCATTGAATATCCTTATTTTTATCAAAAAAAATAATTAGAGTTTGTAGGTAATACCTACGCGATAACGCATCTCCCAGGCATCACGATAAGTTTTGCCATCTTTCACATATGAACCATCATCCCAATTCGACGTAAGGCACCCAGGTTTTATTTCCTCTCCAGGCCACAGTCATATTATGCACACAATCTTTTTCTTTACCGCGCAATGCCGGGTAGTCAGGGCTAAGACCGTTGGGCAAGCAGCAACACAAACAATGTACATAGCGCATCCTTCTGGTCGATTCAGGCAATAAAAAAAGCACAATAGCGAGAGCGCGCATTGTGCTTTGAGAAAGGCAGATTTGGTTATTCACTACGCCGTCGCTATCGGCACCACTGGCGTGGCGACAAACCACGAGCTGATGCAGGCTGGAAATACGGAAGCTGAAAGTTAGCTCATCGCGCTTACGCGAGCACAGCAACACCTGCGGAAACTGACGATGAGCATATCTTTTCATTTCGCACGACTGTCTAAAACCAGAACAGAGAGCCTGACCTGCACAATCCCAAAGCAAGGACCATTTCTGGGTTATCAGGTTTTCGGCACAAGAGGTAGGAGTAATATCAATTTCAACCAAATCGTTGACGGAATTAAACCAGCATGAATCAGCAAGTATGACTTTAATTTTGCTGTCGATGGAGAGCAAAATTAAAGTCATGCTTTTTAATAATCGCAATATGAATGACATTAACATAAGCTCCCACGAAATAATAAAGCGAGTGTAGCGCAAAAAAAATGGCAATAACTGTGACTTATTGCACAGAGCATTAAATGTTTATTTTATTTTTCATCAAAAATCAGAACAAAAAATTCAGATATTAAATAAGAAAATATAATCTATTCTACTGCTATATGACCGCGCGACTGTCGCTGTTCCGGCGTCATGCCAATCTCACGGTTAGACATCAACGAAAAGTCGTAACTGCCTTCAAACCCATACTGCATCGCCAATCAGCCGTTCGGTATGTTGCAAGTATTGTGCGTGGCAGAGGTACAGCTGTCACAGGTAATTGTTGATGGTCATACCTATATGCTGATGAAACTGCTTGCGTAGCGCTCGCTAAACCGAGCCAGAAAAAAGGGACGATTACGACTGAACCGACCCCAGACCCCGCTTCCCTGCAGGTAAACCCATTCCTCTTCGTCGTTAAGCCAGCGGCTGAGTTCAGGATCTGTTGCGTCTCTTTTGACAGTGCGTTCCAGCCTTCGGCTACGCTACGCACCCCGCCCTCACTGAGGGCGGGGTGCGCCGGGTAACAAAGCCAACACACCCGCAACGTGACGGATGACGAGTATCTTTCTCACTCTTTCGGATCTTTGCCCGCCAGCAGCTTATCCAGCTCATCACCACCCACGTGACGGAAGTCTTGTCCCTTCACGAAGTAGAAGATGTATTCGCAGATATTCTGGCAACGGTCACCGATACGCTCGATGGAGCGCGCGCAGAGCAGCGCGGTCAGCACGCTTGGAATGGTACGCGGATCTTCCATCATGTAGGTCATCAGCTGACGCACGATACCTTCATACTCCTGGTCGACTTTCTTATCTTCGCGATAAATACGTACCGCTTCGTCAAGATCCATACGCGCAAACGCATCCAGCACGTCATGCAGCATTTGTACAGTGTGGCGCCCCAGTGATTCCAGGCTTACCAGCAGCGGCTGATGCTGTTGAGAAAATTTCTCCAGCGCGGTGCGGCAAATTTTATCCGCAACGTCGCCAATACGTTCCAGCTCAGCGATCGTTTTGATAATCGCCATCACCAGACGCAAGTCACTGGCGGTCGGCTGACGCTTGGCAATGATACGCACGCAGGCCTCGTCGATCGCCACTTCCATCATATTGACGTTCTTATCGCCCTCAATGACGCGCTTCGCCAGCTCACTGTCCTGATTGTGCATGGCGGTAATCGCATCAGAAAGCTGCTGCTCGACCATGCCGCCCATGGTCATCACCTGGGTACGGATGCTTTCCAGCTCTGCATTGAACTGGCCGGAAATATGTTTATTAAGGTTAAGATTATCCACAACAAGCTCCTGAATCAGCCGTAACGACCGGTGATGTAGTCTTCAGTTTGTTTCTTCGCGGGCTTGGTGAACAGATCGTCCGTGTTACTGAACTCAATCAACTCGCCCAGGTACATAAATGCCGTGTGATCGGAACAACGCGCAGCCTGCTGCATGTTGTGGGTAACGATAACGACGGTGTAATCCTCTTTCAGCTCAGTGATCAGCTCTTCGATACGCCCGGTAGAAATAGGGTCGAGCGCTGAACACGGCTCATCAAGCAGAAGCACTTCCGGGCGAATGGCGATCCCACGCGCAATACACAGACGCTGCTGCTGACCACCAGAGAGAGAGTACCCGCTCTGGTGTAATTTATCTTTGGTTTCGTTCCACAGTGCGGCCTTGGTCAATGCCCACTGCACACGCTCGTCCATATCCGCACGAGAGAGTTTCTCAAACAGACGCACGCCAAAAGCGATGTTGTCGTAGATGGACATCGGGAACGGCGTCGGCTTCTGGAATACCATGCCCACTTTGGCACGCAGCAGAGCGATATCCTGAGTGTTGGTGAGAATATTGTCGCCATCCAGCAGGATTTCGCCTTCCGCACGCTGTTCCGGGTACAGTTCAAACATTTTATTGAACGTACGCAGCAACGTCGATTTACCACAGCCTGACGGCCCGATAAACGCCGTTACCTGGTTTTTGGCAATATCCAGGTTGATGTTCTTCAGGGCATGGAACTTGCCATAGTAGAAGTTCAAATCACGAACCTGAATCTTACCCGGGGCAGTATCAACCATACTCATTTCTATCTTTTCCTCATCATGCCTGATGGCGCGCAGCTTTCAGGCCTACAAATGTCTTCAATCGTAGGCCGGATAAGGCGTTTACGCCGCCATCCGGCACTTCGTCTTAACCGTGTTTCTTCTTCGCGAAAATGACGCGCGCCAGAATGTTCAGCAGCAGTACGCACAGGGTAATAATCAGTACCCCGGCCCAGGCCAGTTGCTGCCACTCAGCAAACGGGCTCATCGCAAACTTAAAGATAGTGACCGGCAGGTTGGCGATAGGCTGCATCATGTCGGTGCTCCAGAACTGATTGGAGAGCGACGTAAACAGCAGCGGAGCCGTTTCACCTGCGATACGTGCAATAGCCAGTAAAACGCCTGTAATGATGCCTGAGACAGAGGCCTTCAGGGTGATCGCAGAAATCATCTTCCATTTCGGCGTACCCAGCGCATAGGCGGCTTCACGCAGGCTATCCGGTACCAGCTTGAGCATGTTCTCCGTGGTACGAATAACAATGGGCACCTGCAACAGCGCCAGCGCGATAACGCCCGCCCAGCCGGAGAAGTGCTCCATTTTTGCTACCACGATGGTGTAAACGAACAGACCGACCACGATTGATGGCGCAGAAAGCAGGATGTCGTTGATAAAGCGGATCACCTCAGCCAGCCAGGACTTACGTCCGTACTCTGCCAGGTAGATGCCCGCCATAATACCAAGCGGTGTACCAAACACGGTCGCCCACAGAATTAACAGTCCGCTACCGGCCAGGGCATTCGCCAGACCACCACCAGCCGTATTCGGCGGAGGTGTCATTTCGGTGAACAGCGCCAGTGACATACCGTCAATACCGCGGGTGATCGTGGACATCAGGATCCAGATAAGCCAGAACAGACCGAATGCCATGGTCGCCATAGAGAGCGTCAGCGCGATGCGGTTCTTCAGACGACGACGCGCCTGCATTTTACGGCGGGATTCCGCAAGCGCAGCGGTGTTTTGCATTTCAAGCGTAGCCATTAGCGTGCCCCCTCGTTCTTCGCAAGGCGCATGATCATGAACTTAGACGCCGCCAGCACGATGAAGGTAATCACAAACAGAATCAGGCCCAGTTCCATCAACGCGGCAACGTGCAGTCCTGATTCCGCTTCGGCAAATTCATTCGCCAGCGCAGAAGTAATACTGTTGCCCGGCATGTACAGCGAGGCACTATCGAGCTGGTAGGTGTTACCGATGATAAACGTCACCGCCATGGTTTCACCCAGCGCGCGGCCCAGACCGAGCATCACGCCGCCGATCACACCGTTTTTGGTGAACGGCAGGACGATGCGCCAGATAACTTCCCAGGTAGTACAACCGATGCCGTAGGCTGACTCTTTCATCAGCACCGGCGTTTGTTCGAACACATCGCGCATAACCGCCGCAATGTACGGGATGATCATGATGGCGAGGATCACGCCAGCGGCCAGAATACCGATACCAAACGCCGGACCCGCAAACAGCGCGCCAACAAACGGAATGTTGGAAAGGATGTTCCCGACCGGCTCCTGGAAGTAAGTCGCAAACAGCGGGGCAAAGATAAACAGGCCCCACATGCCGTACACGATACTCGGAATTGCCGCCAGCAATTCAATAGCGATACCCAGCGGGCGACGCAGCCAACCAGGAGCAAGTTCAGTCAGGAATAAGGCAATGCCAAAACTCACCGGAACGGCGATCAGCAGTGCGATAAGCGAGGTGACCAGCGTACCGTAAATCGGTACTAATGCACCGTAGATATCGTTTGGCGCATCCCATTCTTTAGTCCACAGAAAGGAGAAGCCAAATTTCTGAATGCTTGGCCAGGAGGAGATAACCAGAGAGACAATAATGCCACCCAACATCAATAGCACAATCAGCGCAGCCAGTTTTACCAGCGCGCTGAATATCATGTCACCTTTTTTACCCGGTGGGTTCAAAGCAGGCTTGGTTGCAGCCATAAATCACTCTTTAAGTTTGGGCCAGGAAGCACGCATTTTATCGTGCTTCCCGGCTAACGTAATGCCATACCCTAAATAATTCGAGTTGCAGCAAGGCGGCAAGCTTGTGAATACCCAGGAGCATAGATTCACTATGTGACTGGGGTGAACAAGCACAGCCAACACAGCTGCGGCTCGAAGTATGACGGGTATTTAGTACAGCGCTTTACCGCTGCTGTCCTTCACGTTGGTCTTCCATGCAGCACGAATCTGCTCAACCACGTTGTCCGGCAGGCTGGCGTAATCCAGGTCATTAGCCTGTTTGCCGCCATTTTTGTACGCCCAATCGAAGAACTTCAGCACTTCAGCGCCCTGCTCAGGTTTCTTCTGCTCTTTATGCACCAGGATGAAGGTGGTGGAAGTGATCGGCCACGCATCGTCACCTTTCTGGTTAGTCAGATCCTGAGCGAAGGTTTTGCTCCATTCAGCGCCTTTTGCAGCGTTGGCAAAGTTTTCTTCGGTCGGACTTACCGGTTTGCCATCAGCAGAGACCAGCTTGGTGTACGCCAGGTTGTTCTGCTTAGCATAAGCGTACTCAACGTAGCCGATAGAACCCGGCAGACGCTGTACGAACGCAGCGATACCGTCGTTACCTTTACCGCCCAGACCGGTCGGCCAGTTAACGGTAGAGCCGGAACCAATTTTAGATTTCCACTCTTCGTTCACTTTCGCCAGGTAGCTGGTGAAAACGAAGGAAGTACCGGAACCGTCAGCACGACGCACAACGGCGATATTCTGAGAAGGCAGCTTCAGACCCGGGTTCAGTTTGGTGATGGCTACATCATCCCACTTCTTAATTTTACCGAGGTAGATGTCGCCCAGCGTTTTACCATCCAGCACCAGTTCGCCGGATTTCAGGCCAGGGATGTTCACCGCCAGCACCACACCACCGATAACAGTCGGGAACTGGAACAGGCCTTCTTGCGCCAGTTTCTCGTCTGACAACGGTGCGTCAGAGGCGCCGAAATCAACGGTATTGGCCGTAATTTGTTTTACACCACCGGAGGAGCCGATACCCTGGTAGTTTACTTTGCTACCGGTCTCTTTCTGATAGGTATCTGCCCATTTGGCATACACTGGCGCAGGGAAGGTTGCACCTGCACCTGTCAGGCTCGCTGCTGCAAACGCAGAAAACGCGCTCATGGATAAGGTCGCGGCGACAACAGTTGCGACAGTGGTACGCATAACTTTCATAATGTCTCCTGCACGGTTTTCGTAAATCGTTGTTTGAGTTGCTACTGTGAGCAAAATAGGACAAACAGGTGACAGTTAAATGTACGAAATATGACAGTTTTATGACAATGAAAAACTTTGGAAGTTTTTTATCTAAAAATACATTTAAAACAGAATGTTAATCACCATCATGACAATAACATTTCGCTGAAATTTTCTTTTTATGACACTGAAAACAGTAGTTGAAGATGACGGTTTGTCACATAAAACAGGCGGGATAATTGATTAAAAACAGAACAAGCTAAAAAAATGCCCCGCTTGCAGCAGGGCATTTTCAGTTCAGTTAAGTGCGGATTACTCTACGGTAACCGACTTTGCCAGGTTACGCGGCTGGTCCACGTCGGTGCCTTTAATCAGCGCCACGTGATACGCCAGCAGTTGCAACGGAACGGTGTAGAAGATCGGTGCAATCACCTCTTCCACATGCGGCATCTCAATGATGTGCATGTTTTCGCTGCTGGTAAAGCCAGCATCCTGGTCCGCAAAGACGTACAACTGACCGCCACGGGCGCGAACTTCTTCAATGTTGGATTTCAGTTTTTCCAACAGTTCGTTGTTCGGTGCAACTACGATAACCGGCATATCGGCATCAATCAGCGCCAGCGGACCATGTTTCAGTTCGCCTGCAGCATATGCTTCAGCGTGAATATAAGAGATCTCTTTCAGCTTCAGCGCGCCTTCCAGCGCAATCGGGTACTGATCGCCACGCCCCAGGAACAGCGCATGGTGTTTGTCTGAGAAACCTTCCGCCAGAGCGGCAATGCGTTTGTCCTGAGACAGCATCTGCTCAATACGGCTCGGCAGCGCCTGCAGACCGTGAACGATCTCCTGCTCGATAGACGCATCCAGGCCTTTCAGACGAGACAGTTTCGCCACCAGCATCAACAGAACGGTCAGTTGGGTGGTAAATGCTTTCGTGGAGGCCACACCGATTTCGGTACCGGCATTGGTCATCATCGCCAGGTCGGATTCGCGCACCAGAGAAGATCCCGGTACGTTACAAATAGCCAGCGAGCCCAGATAGCCCAGCTCTTTAGATAAGCGCAGACCCGCCAGGGTATCCGCCGTTTCACCGGACTGGGAAAGGGTAATCATCAGACTGTTACGACGCACGGCGGATTTGCGATAGCGGAACTCGGAAGCGATTTCGACATCACAAGGAATACCAGCCAGCGATTCAAACCAGTAGCGGGACACCATGCCGGAGTTGTAGGACGTACCGCAGGCGATAATCTGGATATGCTCAACCTGAGACAGCAACTCGTTGGCACGTGAACCCAGCTCGCTTAAATCCACTTCACCGTGACTAATGCGCCCGGTCAGCGTATTTTTAATTGCGTTCGGCTGTTCGTAGATCTCTTTCTGCATGTAGTGGCGATAAATACCTTTTTCGCCCGCGTCATACTGCAGATTCGATTCGATATCCTGACGCTTCACTTGTGCGCCAGACTTGTCAAAAATAGAGACTGAACGACGGGTCACCTCCGCGATGTCACCTTCTTCCAGGAAGATAAAGCGACGGGTTACCGGCAACAGCGCCAGCTGATCGGAAGCGATAAAGTTTTCCCCCATCCCCAGACCAATCACCAGCGGGCTACCTGAACGGGCCGCCAGCAGCGTTTCCGGGTTACGGGTATCCATGATCACCGTGCCATAGGCACCGCGCAACTGTGGAATAGTACGCAGTACGGCTTCACGCAGCGTACCACCCTGTTCCAGTTCCCAATGCACCAGGTGAGCAATCACTTCGGTGTCGGTTTCAGAAACAAAGGTGTAACCACGGGTTTTCAGTAGTTCACGCAGAGGTTCATGGTTTTCAATGATGCCGTTATGCACCACAATAATGTGTTCAGAAACATGGGGATGCGCGTTCGCTTCTGAAGGTTCACCGTGTGTCGCCCAACGGGTATGAGCGATACCTGTACCACCATGCAGCGGATGTTCTTCCGCAGCAGCAGTCAGCATCTGCACTTTACCCAGACGACGCAGACGGGTCATATTGCCTTCAGCATCGACAACGGCCAGACCAGCAGAGTCATAACCACGATATTCCAGACGACGTAAACCTTCGAGAAGGATTTCAGCTACATCACGCTGCGCGATAGCGCCAACAATTCCACACATATTTTTTGATTCCGAATTTAGGCATTTGCCTGTCGTTGTCGCTGACCTGTATTTGCCCTTTCCGGGCGCCCCGAGCCTTGTAGAGAGTGGGGTTATTTTTATGGTACTGCTTGTTGAGCGGAGGATTATGTTATCCCCTCATCTCTTGTCTGCCTGATGGCGCTTACGCTTATCAGGCCTACAGAACGTCACCGCACGTAGGCCGCCATCCGGCAAAAATCACTTACTTCTTCTTCACCGGACGCTGCCAGCCCTGTTTATGGACCTGAGGTACACGGCTTAATACCAGTTCGTTATCGGCGACATTACGCGTTACGGTAGTGCCAGCAGCGATGGTGGCACCTTTACCCACGGTGACAGGCGCCACCAACTGGGTATCAGAACCCACAAACACATCATCACCAATAATGGTTTTAAACTTATTGGCACCATCGTAGTTGCAGGTAATCGTACCCGCGCCGATATTCACGTTATCGCCAATTTCCGCATCGCCCAGATAGGTCAGATGACCAGCTTTAGAACCTTTACCCAAACGCGCTTTTTTCATTTCGACGAAGTTACCCACGTGCGCGCCTTCCTGCAGCTCAGCACCCGGGCGCAGACGCGCGAATGGGCCGATGGTGCAAGCGGCTTCCAGATGGGCATCTTCCACCACACTGTATGGGCTAAGCTCACAACCTTCACCAATCACGCTGTTTTTGATGATACAGCCAGCACCAATCTTGACGCGATCACCAACGGTTACGTTACCTTCAATGATAACGTTAGTATCAATTTCAACATCGCGCCCGTGAATAAGCGTACCGCGAAGATCAAAACGTGCAGGATCGCGCAGCATCACGCCCGCCAGCAACAGTTTCTCTGCTTGCTCAGACTGATAAACACGCTCCAGACGGGATAACTGAAGACGGTTATTCACCCCTTCCGTTTCGCTAATACGTGCCGGATGTACCGCAGCAATTTCGCGTCCTTCCTGATACGCCATCGCAATGATATCGGTGATGTAGTATTCACCCTGCGCATTGTTATTGGTGAGTTTGGACAGCCAGCGCTTCATATCCGCGCCATTGGCAATCAGAATACCGGTGTTGATTTCCTGGATTTGGCGCTGCTCGTCAGTTGCATCTTTATGCTCGACGATACCGGTGACGTTACCGTTCTCACGCGTAATACGCCCATAGCCGGATGGATCATCCAGTTTTACCGTTAACAGGCCGATGCCGCCCTGCGGTTTAGCATCACGCAGGCTACGTAAGGTATCGGTAGAGATCAGCGGCACATCGCCATAGAGCATTAAAATGTCTTCGTCATCACCAAAGAATGGCGCTGCCTGCTGCATTGCATGGCCGGTCCCCAACTGCTCTGCCTGCAGAATCCAGTTTAGATTGCCATCTTTCAGCGTCTGCTTAAGCAAATCACCACCGTGCCCGTAGACCAGATGTACGTGAGTCGCACCTAATTCATTAGCGGCATCAATGACATGCTGAACCATCGGCTTTCCTGCGAGGGTATGCAGCACTTTAGGGAGATCGGAATACATACGCGTGCCTTTGCCTGCGGCAAGGATCACGACGCTCATAGCATTATTCAACATACACGTCCTGACTGTAATTTGAGAACGAATTTATACCGTTTCACATTGAAAATACTACATTTTTTTCATCGTGAAATGGACCGAAGATAAAACGTTCAATCGGGGAAATTTCCCCTCTGATAACTCTCTATTTTCGTCTATTTCGGCGTCTTTTGTCTCCCAAAAACCAGGAGGCTGCTCTTATTAAAGCCTTAGGTTAATGTTTTTGCTATTTTTTTACTGCATGAATAAAGAGTTACAAAAGAAAAGTATAATTTTATTAATGTGATTCAGCGAGAAGCAGAAAAAACAGACAGGGAAAATAGAGTTTTAAAAGGGAAGAGGACAAACGATCAAGCGGAGGAGTGGGATTTAATAACAGCTGGCGCGTGCTGATAACCGTATGAAGCATCGCGCCACAGAGCAGGTAGGGAAGACTAAACTTCCATACTGCTGAAAAGGGCGATGATTTTGTTAATCAGTTTCATGTTGGTATCCTGTTTTTATCTGAGTTAATTATGTGACACACATCACACAAAAAGAGTCTACGCCTCATTTTTTAACCGATCAATATTTTTGTGACACAAATCACAAAAATATAAAACAGCTTTTTAGTTCCACTTTCACTGAAACAAAACCATAAAAAAAGCCAGCCTGGCAACCAGACTGGCTTTTGTGCTTTTCAAGCCGGTGTTACATCGCTTTTTTGGTCAACTCGATAACGCGCAGTTTCGCGATCGCTTTGGCCAGTTCCGCAGATGCCTGAGCGTAATCCACGTCACCATGAGAGCTCTTAATGTGCTCTTCAGCCTTACGCTTCGCTTCCAGGGCTCTCGCTTCATCGAGATCCTGTCCGCGAATCGCGGTATCAGCCAGAACGGTCACGCTGCCAGGCTGCACTTCGAGAATGCCGCCAGACAGATAGATAAACTCTTCATGACCGAACTGTTTAACGATGCGGATCATACCAGGCTTAATGGCGGTGAGCAGCGGTGCGTGACCCGGGAAAATACCCAGTTCACCTTCACTACCCGTTACCTGGATTTTTTCGACCAGACCAGAGAACATTTGCTGCTCTGCGCTGACGACGTCCAGGTGGTAAGTCATTGCCATATCACCCTCCGATTAAGGCGTTAAAGTTTTTTGGCTTTTTCCACGGCTTCGTCGATAGAACCAACCATGTAGAACGCCTGCTCTGGCAGGTGGTCGTATTCGCCTTCCATGATGCCTTTAAAGCCACGGATGGTGTCTTTCAGGGATACGTATTTACCCGGAGAACCGGTGAATACTTCCGCAACGAAGAACGGCTGGGACAGGAAGCGCTGAATTTTACGTGCGCGTGCTACCACCAGTTTGTCTTCTTCAGACAGTTCATCCATACCCAGGATGGCGATGATGTCTTTCAGTTCCTGATAACGCTGCAGCAGAGACTGTACGCCACGCGCGGTGTCGTAGTGTTCCTGACCAACAACCAGCGGATCCAGCTGACGGCTGGTGGAGTCCAGCGGGTCAACTGCCGGGTAGATACCCAGAGAGGCGATCTGACGGCTCAGTACCACGGTTGCATCTAAGTGAGCAAAGGTGGTTGCTGGGGATGGGTCAGTCAAGTCATCCGCAGGTACGTATACCGCCTGAACGGAGGTGATAGAACCGGTTTTGGTAGAGGTGATACGTTCCTGAAGAACACCCATCTCTTCCGCCAGGGTCGGCTGGTAGCCTACCGCTGATGGCATACGACCCAGCAGTGCGGATACTTCTGTACCGGCCAGGGTGTAACGATAGATGTTATCAACGAACAGCAGAACGTCACGACCTTCGTCACGGAACTTCTCTGCCATGGTCAGACCGGTCAGAGCAACGCGCAGACGGTTTCCCGGCGGCTCGTTCATCTGGCCATATACCAGGGATACTTTGTCCAGAACGTTGGAGTCGGTCATTTCGTGGTAGAAGTCGTTACCCTCACGAGTACGTTCACCCACGCCCGCAAACACGGAGTAACCGGAGTGTTCGATCGCGATGTTACGGATCAGCTCCATCATGTTTACGGTTTTACCTACACCCGCACCACCGAACAGACCAACTTTACCGCCCTTAGCGAACGGACACATCAGGTCGATAACTTTAATGCCGGTTTCCAGCAGTTCCTGAGAGCTGGACAGCTCTTCATAGGAAGGTGCCGCGCGGTGGATAGCCCAACGCTCTTCTTCACCGATATCGCCTTTCATGTCGATCGGGTGACCCAAGACGTTCATGATACGACCCAGAGTTGCTTTACCTACCGGGACTTCGATCGGGTGCTCGAGATCTTTAACTTCCAGACCACGACGCAGACCGTCGGAAGAACCCATGGCGATGGTACGTACGATACCGCCGCCGAGCTGCTGCTGAACTTCCAGCACCAGGCTCTCTTTACCATTCATAACCTCAAGAGCATCGTACACGCGCGGTACGGCATCCTGAGGGAATTCGACGTCAACCACGGCGCCGATTACCTGGACAATTTTTCCAGTAGCCATCTTGAATCCTCTACGAATTAACCTGGTTATACCGCGGATGCACCACCGACGATTTCGGTGAGTTCCTGAGTAATGCTGGCCTGACGAGCTTTGTTGTATACCAACTGCAGCTCTTTAATCAGGCTGCCGCCATTGTCGGTCGCGGCTTTCATCGCCACCATACGTGCGGCCTGCTCGCTGGCCAGGTTTTCTACCACGCCCTGATAAACCTGAGACTCGACATAACGACGCAGCAGGGTATCCAGCAGCGCTTTCGGGTCTGGCTCATACAGGTAATCCCAGGATTTACGCTTCAATTCATCATCATCTGATGCCGGCAGAGGCAGCAGTTGGGTGATGGTTGGCGTCTGAGACATGGTGTTAATAAATTTGTTGCTGACAACGTACAGTCTGTCCAGACGACCTTCATCGTAGGCCTGCAGCATCACTTTAACCGGACCGATCAGTTCGGACAGGGAAGGGTTATCCCCCATGCCGGTTACCTGAGCAATCACATTACCGCCAACGGAGTTAAAGAAAGACACGCCCTTAGAGCCGATCATTGCGATATCGCACTGAACGCCTTTATCGGACCATGCTTTCATATCCGCCAGCAGCTTTTTGAACAGGTTAATGTTCAAGCCACCGCACAGACCACGGTCGGTCGACACCACCAGGTAGCCCACGCGCTTAACGTCGCGTTCTTCCAGGTAAGGGTGCTTATATTCCAGATTACCATTCGCAAGGTGACCAATCACTTTGCGCATGGTCTCTGCATAAGGACGGCTGGCCGCCATGCGATCCTGCGATTTACGCATTTTGGAAGCGGCGACCATCTCCATCGCTTTAGTGATCTTCTGCGTGTTCTGGACGCTTGCGATCTTACTACGTATCTCTTTTGCGCCGGCCATGAGCTTCTCCTCAATGCCTTGCGGTCCGCCCTAAAGCAGACCGCCAGACGTTACCAGGACTGGGTTGCCTTGAAGGAATCGAGGATAGCTTTCAGCTTGCCTTCGATTTCATCGTTATAGCCACCGGACTGGTTGATCTCTTGCATCAGCGGAGCGTGGTCACGGTCAACGTAAGCCAGCAGAGCGGCTTCAAAGCTACCGATTTTCGCCAGTTCCACATCTTCGAGGTAACCGCGTTCAGCCGCAAACAGCACCACACCCTGCTGTGCTACAGACATTGGGGCATACTGTTTCTGCTTCAGCAGTTCAGTTACTTTCTGACCGTGGCTCAGCTGCTTACGAGTAGCTTCATCCAGGTCGGAAGCGAACTGAGAAAACGCTGCCAGTTCACGATACTGCGCCAGTGCGGTACGAATACCACCGGACAGTTTCTTGATGATCTTGGTCTGCGCTGCGCCACCTACACGAGATACGGAGATACCCGGGTTAACTGCCGGACGAATACCGGAGTTGAACAGGTTGGTTTCCAGGAAGATCTGACCATCTGTAATGGAAATTACGTTGGTCGGAACAAACGCAGAAACGTCACCCGCCTGGGTTTCGATAATCGGCAGAGCGGTCAGGGAGCCGGTTTTACCTTTAACTTCACCATTGGTGAACTTCTCAACGTATTCCGCGTTTACGCGGGATGCGCGCTCCAGCAGACGGGAGTGGAGGTAAAATACGTCGCCCGGGAATGCTTCACGTCCTGGTGGACGACGGAGCAGCAGGGAAACCTGACGGTAAGCAACAGCCTGTTTAGACAGGTCATCGTAAACGATCAGCGCGTCTTCACCGCGGTCACGGAAGTATTCGCCCATTGCGCAACCAGCATATGGTGCCAGGTATTGCAGAGCAGCAGATTCAGACGCGGTCGCCACAACAACGATGGTGTTGGACAGTGCGCCGTGTTCTTCCAGTTTACGAACCACGTTAGAAATGGTGGACGCTTTCTGGCCGATAGCCACGTACACACATTTGATACCGGAATCACGCTGGTTGATGATGGCATCGATTGCCATCGCAGTTTTACCTGTCTGACGGTCACCGATGATCAGCTCACGCTGGCCACGACCGATTGGGATCATGGCATCAACAGATTTATAACCTGTCTGTACTGGCTGGTCGACGGACTGACGTTCGATTACGCCTGGTGCGATAACTTCGATTGGCGAGAAGCCATCGTTATCAACCGGACCTTTACCGTCAATTGGGGAACCCAGAGTGTTCACCACACGACCCAGCAGGCCACGGCCAACCGGAACTTCCAGAATACGACCCGTACACTTAACCTTCATGCCTTCGGCGAGGTCAGCGTATGGACCCATCACAACGGCACCTACGGAGTCGCGCTCCAGGTTCAGTGCGATAGCGTAACGGTTACCCGGCAGGGAAATCATCTCACCCTGCATACAATCGGCCAGGCCGTGAATGCGGATAACACCGTCACTTACAGAAACAATAGTACCTTCGTTGTGAGCTTCGCTCACAACATTGAACTGAGCAATGCGCTGCTTGATCAGTTCGCTGATTTCGGTGGAATTCAGTTGCATGCTCCAGTCCCCTTAAGACTGCAAGACGTCTGCAAGGCGCTCAAGACGGCCGCGTACGCTGCCATCAATGACCATATCACCCGCTCGGATGATTACGCCTGCCATTACAGACTTATCGATTTTGCAATTCAGCTTAACTTTGCGTGACAGACGTTTTTCCATCGCTGCACTAATCTTCGTAAGCTGTTCATCACTCAGTGCATTGGCAGAAGTGACTTCTACCTCAGAGATAGCCTCACTGGCTGCACGCAGATGAATAAACTGCTCAAGAACATCCGGGAGCGCATTCAGACGGTTATTTTCAGCCATTACCCTAATCAGGTTTTGGCCGCTTTCGTCCAGCTGCTCACCGCACACGGCGATAAACGACTCAGCGAGCGTTTCCGGCGCCAGCGCGCCAGAGAGAAGCTCTGCCATTTGTTCGTTTTTCGTCACCTCAGCGGCAAACGTCAGCATATCCTGCCAACGGTCAACGCTTTGGTGCTCAACGGCAAAGTCAAAAGCTGCTTTGGCGTAGGGGCGAGCTACCGTAATAAATTCAGACATCAGCCCCTCCCTCCTTACAGTTCAGCGACAAGTTTGTCCACGATGTCGCTATTAGCAGCTTCATCCACGGAACGTTCGATGATCTTCTCGGCGCCAGCAACAGCCAGGATAGCAACTTGCTTACGCAGCTCTTCGCGAGCACGTTTACGCTCGGCGTCAATTTCCGCCTGCGCCTGTGCCACGATTTTAGTACGTTCCTGCTCTGCTTCAGTTTTAGCTTCGTCCAGGATCTGAGCACGGCGTTTGTTCGCCTGCTCGATGATTACCTGAGCTTCCGCCTTCGCTTTTTTCAGCTGGTCGGTCGCGCTGGCCTTTGCAAGGTCAAGATCCTTATGTGCTCGTTCTGCAGAAGCAAGGCCGTCAGCAATTTCTTTTTGACGTTTTTCGATGGCAGCCATTAAAGGCGGCCATACGTACTTCATGCAGAACAGAACGAACAGGACAAACGCGATGGCCTGGCCGAGGATTGTTGCGTTAAGATTCACAGCACAATGCCTCTATCTAGTTAACGTTCTGATATTGCTCTTAATTCAAGCAACGCTTACTACGCGACAGCAAACATCACGTACAGACCCAGACCTACAGCGATCATTGGGATTGCATCCACCAGACCCATAACGATAAAGAACTGAGTACGCAGCAGAGGAATCAGATCCGGTTGACGCGCTGCGCCTTCCAGGAATTTACCCCCGAGGATGCCGATACCGATCGCAGCACCGATTGCCGCCAGACCCATCATCACAGCGGCAGCAATGTACAGCAGATCCATATTCAGGTTTTCCATGACAGTCTCCAGTTTGTTTCAGTTAAAACGTAGTAGTGTTGGTAAATTAATGCTCTTCAGATGCCATCGACAGATAGACAATCGTCAGAACCATAAATATGAAGGCTTGCAGCGTGATAATCAGTATGTGGAAAATGGCCCATGGCACATTCAGGATCCACTGTGACCACCACGGCAACAGACCAGCAATCAGAATGAAAATCAGCTCACCGGCATACATGTTGCCGAACAGTCGCAGACCAAGAGAAATTGGTTTGGACAGCAGGCTTACCCCTTCAAGGATTAAGTTGACAGGGATGAACGCCCAGTGATTGAACGGCTGCAGCGTCAACTCTTTCGCGAAGCCGCCGATGCCTTTCATTTTGATGCTGTAGAACAGAATGAGGATAAATACGCCCAGCGCCATCGACAGGGTGATGTTCACGTCAGCAGACGGAACTACACGCAGAGCCGGCAGGCCAAAGATATGCTCACCGATGTACGGCAGCAGGTCGATAGGCAGCAAATCCATCAAGTTCATCAGGAATACCCAGACGAAAATCGTCAGGGCCAGCGGAGCAATCAGCTTGCTTTTGCCATGGTACATGTCTTTCACGCTACCATGCACAAAGCCGATTACCAGCTCAATCGCGGTCTGAAATTTACCTGGTACGCCGCTGGTCGCCTTTTTAGCTACGCTACGGAACATAAGCAGGAACAACAGACCCAGAACCACCGAGAAGAAAATGGAGTCAATATTGAGCGTCCAGAAGGTGGCTGGGGGGTTGTGCGGATCCACCAGCGAGAATGTACGTAGGTCCAACTGAAGGTTATTCAGATGGTGTCCTATGTAATCCTGCGGCGTCATATTTTCTGAAGCCATGATGCCTTTACCCTTTGTTGTTAATTACAGCCGGCGCCAGTATCTGAACCACCAGCACCAAAACCCACGTAACGATCAGCGGCATGAATACCGCTTTCAAAACAGCCAACGCCACCACCAGCAAAACCAGCATAGCTAACACCTTGAAGGCTTCGCCGAAGGCGAACGTCCAGGCTACTCGGCCTTTAGCTGGTGTATGCGCCTGGTGACGCCAGGCAAATATCATAAACAACACATTAGGCAGTAACACTGCCAATCCACCGCACAATGCGGAGATGCCCCAGAAAGGGTCTTTGAGGCTAAACAGCAATCCACTTGCTATTACCGCCAGAAACTGTGTGAGCAAAAGCTTACGAGCAACGTTTCGACTCAAGAGCGACATAGACATCACGTTTTTACTCCTGCTCCCTTCGAGGTATGCCGCGTGTCGTATAAAACGTTCTTTATGGCTTAGAGTCAAGCATCAAAAAGCGGTCAAATTATACGGTGCGCCTTCGTGATTTCAAACAATAAGTAGCTAAAAAGTGAATAAATGTTTAAATATTTTTCGCTACCCCACATTTATCACTTTTAAGCAAACTGTGAACGATCATGCAAAACTGCAAATGCCGCGTAAATACTGGCGGCAAAGCGTGCACCAGATCACATATTGAACATATTCACCTTCGCATAATTTATTTACGTGGCAAATGATGCCTTTTCATCTTTTTGATATTTAAGCGTAAAAATAGCCACTATTTCAAAAACAACAGCTAACAACAAAAAAACCACGCATTGACATTTATAATAAAAAATTAACATAACGGGTGGTTCTTACGTTCTATTTTTAGCAGACTGATATTTTCACAGTTGACTTGTTTCGCTTTTAACAAAAAACGGTACGTTATAGTTATGATGCAAAACCGTAAGGCGCTAGTGAATTGTAACGACATTTAACCACACTATTCCCTATGACTTTTAACACCTGAATAGCCGTTTTTTTTCTATTTTTTTTGATAAAAATTAAATTTTGTTTGGCTTAATAACCACCAGATGACGTTCACCATCCAGTTGCGGAACGCGTAATTTTTCGACCGACTCGACGCTGAATTCTGCAGGCAACGAGGCAATTTCGTCTTCTGGCAACTGCCCTTTTAGCGCATAAAAACGCCCATCCAGGCCAGGCAAATGATGGCACCAACTCACCATATCAGTAAGTGACGCGAACGCACGGCTAATGACCCCATCGAACGGCGGCTCTGAAGGGAATTCTTCAACGCGACTTTGCACAGGAGTGATGTTAGTAAGCGCAAGCTCATGCTGCACCTGACGCAAGAAACGGACGCGTTTTCCCAGACTATCCAGCAGTGTGAAATGCGCTTCTGGGCGCACGATAGAGAGAGGAATACCCGGCAGGCCCGGTCCCGTACCCACGTCGATAAAACGCTCCCCCTTCAGATACGGCGCGACGACAATACTGTCCAGAATATGGCGCACCAGCATTTCGTTGGGATCCCGTACCGACGTCAAGTTGTACGCTTTGTTCCATTTGTGCAGCATATCGACATACGCAATCAGCTGATTTTTCTGGTGATCGGTAAGAGAAATACCAGCATCAGCCAGCAGACGAGAGAGTTTGTTGAGCACGGTCGTTACCTGTTCATAATCAATTTCCCGATGCGCTATAGCTTATCGGGACTACAAATTTGTAGGGCGGGCAGGCGAAGCGCCCGCCGCCAAAATAGTGTTATCAAGCGCTGCGGCGCAGCATACCTTGTTTCTTCAGCCATACCAGCAGAATGGAAATGGCGGCAGGCGTTACGCCAGAAATACGCGATGCCTGGCCGATTGATACCGGTTTGTGATCGTTCAGCTTGGCGATAACTTCATTCGACAAGCCTGAGACCTGACGATAATCCAGCGTTGCAGGCAACAGGGTGTTCTCATTACGCTGTTGTCTTTCGATTTCTTCCTGCTGACGGGCGATATACCCTTCGTATTTCACCTGAATCTCAACCTGTTCCGCGGCCTGAGCATCGTCGAGCGCTGGTGCGAACGCAGATAAAGAGGTCAACTGAGCATAGGTCATATCCGGGCGGCGCAGGAGATCTTCACCGCTGGCTTCACGAGACAAAGGCGTAGCCAGGTGAGCATTCACTTCTGCTGCAGATTCCGCTAACGGATTTACCCAGGTTGATTTAAGACGCTGACGTTCCTGTTCGATACGCTCCAGCTTCTCGTTGAAACGAGCCCAGCGCTCGTCGTCCACCAGACCCAGTTCACGACCAATTTCGGTCAGACGCAGGTCGGCGTTATCTTCGCGCAGCATCAAACGGTATTCTGCGCGTGAGGTGAACATACGGTACGGTTCTTTGGTGCCAAGCGTACACAGATCGTCCACCAGTACACCAAGATAAGCCTGATCGCGACGCGGTGCCCAGCCGTCTTTCTCAGCAGACAAGCGTGCGGCGTTCAGACCCGCCAACATCCCTTGCGCGGCAGCTTCTTCGTAACCGGTAGTACCGTTAATCTGGCCCGCAAAGAACAGACCCTGGATGAATTTGCTTTCCAGAGTGGGTTTCAGGTCGCGCGGATCGAAGAAGTCATACTCAATCGCGTAGCCAGGACGGACGATTCTGGCATTTTCCATTCCCTGCATGGAGCGGACAATTTGCATCTGCACATCGAACGGCAAGCTGGTGGAGATACCATTCGGATAAATTTCGTTAGACGTGAGTCCTTCCGGTTCGAGGAAGATCTGATGCTGATTACGATCGGCAAAGCGCATTACTTTGTCTTCGATCGACGGGCAGTAGCGCGGACCGATACCTTCGATCACGCCAGCGTACATCGGGCTACGATCGAGGTTATTGCGGATCACGTCATGGGTTCTCTCATTGGTATGCGTGATGTAACACGGCATCTGACGCGGATGTTGAGAAGCATCGCCCAGGAATGAGAAGACCGGCATCGGGTTATCGCTGTTTTGCTGGCCGAGCACGCTGAAATCAATAGTGCGTGCATCGATACGCGGCGGCGTACCGGTTTTCAGGCGGCTGACGCGTAACGGCAGTTCACGCAGACGGCGTGACAGCGGGATAGACGGCGGATCGCCAGCACGGCCGCCGCTGTAGTTGTCCAGACCAATATGAATTTTGCCGTCAAGAAAAGTCCCTACGGTTAACACAACCGCTTTGGCACGGAACTTCAGTCCCATTTGGGTCACTGCACCCACAACACGATCGTTTTCAACAATCAGATCTTCAACTGCCTGTTGGAAGATCATCAGATTGGGTTGATTCTCGAGTGCGGTGCGTACTGCCTGGCGATAGAGCACACGGTCGGCCTGAGCTCGGGTAGCACGAACGGCTGGCCCTTTGCTGGCGTTTAGTATCCTAAACTGGATACCTGCATGGTCGATCGCTTTTGCCATCAACCCACCAAGCGCATCCACTTCTTTTACCAGGTGTCCCTTCCCAATACCGCCGATCGCCGGGTTGCAGCTCATCTGTCCCAGAGTGTCGATATTGTGTGTCAAAAGCAGAGTCTGTTGACCCATTCGCGCCGCGGCCATTGCGGCCTCGGTGCCTGCATGACCCCCGCCAATGATGATGACGTCAAAAGGATCCTGATAAAACATGGTAATTGCCTCGCATAACGCGGTGTGAAAGTGGATTGAAGCCCGGGCCGTGGATTCTACTCAACTTTAGTCGATCGAGAAAGCCCTGGGATCCTGGGTATTAAAAAGAAGATCTTTTTATTTAGAGATCTGTTTTATTGTGATCTCTTATTAGGATCGCAACTTTCTGTGGATAAGGGCGATCCTTTGAATAAGATCAACAGGTTGTTGAGGATCATTAGCTGTGAATGATCGGTGATCCTGGCCCGTATAAGCTGGGAGCAGAATGAAGGGTTATACACAACTCAAAAACTGAACAACGGTTGTTCTTGGGATAACTACCGGTTGATCCAAGCTTTTAACCAGAGTTATCCACATAAAAAAGTACGATCTTTACAAATCTCTGAGCAATGGATGCCAGGATCCCAGCCAAATTTCAGCCGGATCTTCCGGAATTTCATGTTCCAGTACGTTGATCCTGAGCGTTTCGCCGATCTGTTTTGCCCCGCAGGCTTTCAGTTCGGCTTCCAGCTTGTCGATTGCGCCGCAAAAGGTGTCATATTCACGACTGCCGATCCCGATTGCACCAAAGTGCACTTGTGAAAGGTCCGGTTTTTGCTCGCATAAGGCATCATATAAAGGCTGCAGGTTGTCAGGGATGTCTCCCGCACCGTGCGTGGAGCTAATAATCAGCCAGATCCCATCAGTCGGGACCTCTTCAAGCATTGGCCCATGCAGTATTTCGCTGGAAAAACCCGCGTCGTCCAGTTTTTCAGCCAGATGCTCTGCTACATATTCCGCACTGCCAAGCGTGCTGCCGCTGATAAGAGTGATTTCTGCCATGATCGCCCACCTTTATAAAGAGGGCGTATTGTACGCTGTGAGCGAGCTGGGATCTACCTGTGGAAAAATAGGGGATTAAAAAAAGCGATCATGGCTTGATGGTACGCATGATCGGGTTTTGCAGGACGATCAGGGTCTCCGTGGACTGAA
This sequence comes from Citrobacter sp. S46_ASV_140, assembly GCF_018919545.1. Lineage (NCBI taxonomy): Bacteria > Pseudomonadati > Pseudomonadota > Gammaproteobacteria > Enterobacterales > Enterobacteriaceae > Citrobacter > Citrobacter sp. S46_ASV_140. Next base: position 15,074 of record NZ_JAHLRC010000026.1, on the reverse strand, counting down.
TTTCATCAATTGTTTGGATCTTGTTGATAAGTACCTGCTGTAACGCATCGATCGACTTGCACATCACCTTTATAAAGATGCTGTAGTGCCCGGTGGTGTAATACGCTTCGGTCACCTCATCGAGGCTTTCCAGTCTGGCCAACGCTGACGGATAGTCTTTCGCACTTTTCAGGATGATGCCGATAAAGCAACCGACGTCATAGCCTAACTGTTTGGGACTAACATCAATCCGCGCGCCGGTAATAATCCCGGCCTGCTTCATCTTCTCTACGCGAACGTGAATTGTCCCCGGGCTAACGCCGAACTGTTTGGCCAATTCGGCATAGGCCGTTCGGGCATTTTCCATCAGGGCGTTAAGAATGCCGCGGTCCAGATTGTCGATCTGATAATTTTCCATAGTTTTTTCTTATGTAGATTAATGATTCCCTCTATTTTAGACGTTAATTTTAACGAATCAAAATCGAAGGCGGCTTTTTGTTTGTTGATTATTGAATATTACCTACATTCTGTTGCTTAATCATAGGCAACAGGACACAGGAGTACACATAATGAAAACCGCTTACATTGCCAAACAACGTCAAATTAGCTTCGTAAAATCTCATTTTTCTCGTCAGCTGGAAGAGCGTTTAGGTCTGATCGAAGTTCAGGCTCCGATCCTCAGCCGCGTAGGAGATGGCACGCAAGATAACTTGTCGGGCTGTGAAAAAGCGGTGCAGGTGAAGGTTAAAGCATTGCCAGACGCTCAATTCGAAGTGGTTCATTCACTGGCGAAGTGGAAGCGTCAAACATTAGGACAACACGACTTTAGCGCAGGCGAAGGGCTGTACACGCATATGAAGGCCCTGCGTCCCGATGAAGATCGCCTTTCCCCACTGCACTCAGTGTATGTTGACCAGTGGGACTGGGAGCGCGTGATGGGCGATGGCGAGCGTCAATTCTCCACTCTGAAAAGCACGGTAGAGGCTATCTGGGCGGGAATTAAGGCTACCGAAGCTGCGGTGAGCAAAGAGTTTGGTCTGGCACCGTTCCTGCCAGAGCAGATCCACTTTGTTCATAGCCAGGAACTGTTATCTCGTTATCCGGGTCTTGACGCAAAAGGTCGTGAACGTGCGATCGCTAAAGAGCTGGGCGCGGTATTCCTGGTGGGGATCGGCGGCAAGCTCAGCGACGGTCACCGCCATGATGTACGTGCGCCGGATTATGATGACTGGAGTTCAGCATCCGAGCTGGGTCACGCCGGTCTGAACGGTGATATTTTGGTCTGGAACCCGGTACTGGAGGATGCGTTTGAGCTGTCTTCTATGGGGATCCGTGTGGATGCTGACGCTCTGAAACATCAGCTGTCTCTGACCGGAGATGAAGATCGTCTGAGTCTGGAATGGCATCAGGCGCTGCTGCGCGGTGAAATGCCACAGACGATTGGTGGAGGAATTGGGCAGTCGCGTCTGACCATGCTGTTGCTGCAATTACCACACATTGGTCAGGTTCAGTGTGGCGTATGGCCGGCACAGGTACGTGAAAGCGTCGCCTCTCTGTTGTAAGAATTAACGCCGCCAGCGTCTGAGCAGGCGGCTTCGCATCCCGGTATCAAAGCGCCAGATATGATCGAAAATGCGCATGATGCCGGGTTTACCATGTGCTGACATCGCCACCGCGTGAAAACGGTGCTGGTGCACCCGCTGTAATTCCCCCACTTTGCTGACAACCTCATCGGGCAATCGCTGAGCGATAAAATCTGAGATCACCACCGCATCAGCATCAAACCATTCCCGACCCTGCATGCGCTCAGTAATGGCGCGAAAACAGCTGGCAATATCGGTACCGCCGCGAAAGCGCTGACTTAAAAAACGGATCGCCTGTTCAATGCCCTCAGGGCCGGATAGCTCATAGCGCACTACTTCTGTTGAAAACAGCATGATGAAACAGCGTCGGTTATCGGCAAGGGCGACGCGCATTAGCGCCAGGCAAAAGGCTTTCGCACACTGCTCATTAAACCCGCCCATCGATCCCGAAGTATCAACGCAGACGATAAACGGTCCGCGCGGTTGCTCGTCAAAATCCTGATGCACCACGGGGCGTTCCGTGACTTTCTCACGCCATGCTTCGCCGTGCAGGCGATAGGTCAACAGCTGCTTTTCCACCAGTCGTCGGTAGAACTCGTATTCCAGTTCGGTAATGCCCAGCGTGGCCAGTTCCGGCGGCAGCAGGCGCAGGATATCGTCGCTTTGCTGGATGCCATCTACTTGCTCCGGGACGGTTGCCGGTTCGCGCACCAGGGTGCGGAAGGTTTCCATTGGCGCATCTTTTCGCGGTACGGATTTCGCTTCTCTGGAACGTCCTAACTGCTCAGCCAGACGCTGGAGTTCAGGTTGTTGCGTCAGGAATTCGCCATATTTCACCATCAACTGATAATCACCGCGCTTGATTTGACCTGCGCTCATATCCCACAACCGGCCTGCGGCATTGTCATTTTCTGCCAGTACGGGTTCCAGTTGCCCGCTGAGGGTCATCCGTTCCTGTACTTCACTGAGCAAATGCTCGCGCTCTTCTTCCAGCAGTTGCTGATTCAGCGTTGTGGTTTGCACCACCAGGCTCAGGCGCCAGCGCTGGAGAAAAAGCGTATGTAGGGCAGGCGTAAACGCGCTGTTGTCATTGACCAACTGCTGCGCTTGTCCGGCCCATGGCGAATGGAGGTGGTGCAATAGCGACAATATTTGCGGTAGCTGGACGATAAACTGCGCATGAGAAAGGAGCTGGCTTTGTTGATAGCATATAACCTCTTCCGCTAACTCCGGCGGTACATGGGTATCTTTGAGGCGGCTACGCAAAGATTCACGCCAGCGGGGAATATCGTCAGTGATCGCTTTTTTAAGACGAGGGAATTTGTTAAAAAATACCACCATCTTCGGAGAAGCCAGTAGGGCGACGATCATCTCTTCGATCATCGCTTCTTCACTGACTGCCAGCATGATGTTGAGCGTATCAAGGGTCAGCATTGTTGCGCCTGGCGGATTTGTGCCCCGACATCCTGCAGGCTGGCCTCAATGCGGCCTAACCAGTCGCTATGAATAAACAGACATTTTTGCTGCTCGCTAAATGCGCTGTGCTGCTGATGCCACTCGTTATCGAGCGCTTCAAGCTCCTGTTTTATTTCTGCGGGCATACTCTCTTGTGATGTACCGGGCAATGCCAGGCGAGAGCCTTGTAAGCTGACGTCGCGTACAACCAGGTGCTGCGCGCTATCCACTTCCATGTTCAGCGTCTGGGCAAAACCAATGCCGTTTAATTTTCCGCGGATCTCACCGCCTTTGGTTAACCACAGTTCCAGCGCGCTACGTTCGAAAGCAATATGGATAACTTCCATATCATGCAGCTTTAAGGGCTTTTGCAGTAATAATGTCACGACGGAAGACGTGGCCTCCGGCGGTAAATCATAATGAGGACGACGGCTGAACATGCCGCCCTGACGGATCACGGTGAATGCTGTTTTATCGCTTTGCTGCTGCTGGAGCTGAATGCGGCGCTGCACAATACTGCCCAGACGGGTCAGCATGGCTTGCTGTTGCCATGCGTGTCCGGTCATCAATATTTCCAGCTGCTGCTGCATCAGATTCAGACTTTGTGCGTCGTACCACAGGCAATCTTTCAGCAGGATCAGATCGATGGGAACTACCGCATCACGTCCGCTAAAGAAGGCGCTGGCCTGGAGCAAGCGAATGGCTTTTTTCCAGCGACGATCGGACACGTAGGGGGCATTCGGTAGCGTGTCCAGCTGCTGGCGCAGCATGAAAATAAGCTCAAACACGCGATCGGGAAGCGTGATGGCGCCAATGTCCTTTTGCCACTGGTAATACTCTTCATCCGTTACCTGTAACGATGCCGGGACCGGATTGTCGCTTTCATCCTGCTGACTTAACAGCATCGAGCGGAAGTTGGCCTTGTCCTGGACTTTATCCAGCCACAGACGAATCAGCATACGGTCGTACAGCGCTTCCAGGCTGCTGTCTGCCTCAGGCAGTTCGTTGGAGGCTGCCACCAGCAGGCGCATCGGGATTTTCTCTTCATGCGCGCCGTTGCGGAAGTGGCGTTCGTTGATGGCGGTCAGCAGGGTGTTAAGAATCGCCGGTCCCGCCTTCCAGATTTCATCGAGAAAGACGATTTCAGCTTCAGGGAGATAGCCTGCCGTTAAGCGTTCATAGCGACCTTCGTCTTTTAACGCCTGAATGGACAGCGGGCCGAAAACCTCTTCCGGCGTAGAGAAGCGCGTCATCAGATATTCGAAGGCGCGAGCATTTTGAAAGGCAAATTTCAGTCTGCGGGCAATTAAGCTTTTCGCGATCCCGGGAGGACCTAATAAGAAAACGCTCTCGCCGCTAAGTGCAGCCAGCAGACACAGACGAATGGCGTGGCTACGTTCATAAAGTCCCTTTTCCAGCGCATTGCTCAGACGGGAAATTCTTTCCGCTAATAAATGTGGGTGAGCCATAATGAAGTGGCGTCCTTTCGCCAAATGTACTGCATAAACAGCGAGTATAGATGCTTCACACCAGTGCAGTAATAGACTGAAGGTGCGCTTATTTTTCTTTGAGCCAGATTAATCTGGTCTCATTTAGGGGTACGATTTTGCGATTAATCGTGCATACTGTGCGCCTTTTTGTGGGCCAAGGGACGACGCACACATTTCTTATATATACACCAAATCAATCAAGCTGCACCAAGGCGGCAATGGAGTTTTCTTCTGGGATGGGGGGAATAACGAATGCAGCCCACGCGGAGGTGGCTTGAAAGATGATGTGTATAAACGAAAGACGAGTCTATGAGCACTGATAATAAACAATCATTGTCTGCGATTACCCTTGCGGCCATTGGGGTTGTCTACGGTGATATTGGTACCAGCCCACTTTATACGCTTCGTGAATGTTTGTCCGGCCAGTTTGGTTTTGGCGTTGAACGTGATGCTGTATTTGGCTTTCTCTCGCTGATTTTCTGGCTGCTGATCTTTGTTGTCTCCATTAAATACCTGACGTTTGTCATGCGCGCGGATAACGCCGGAGAAGGCGGGATCCTGACGCTGATGTCATTGGCCGGGCGTAATACTTCAGCACGAACAACCTCCATGCTGGTGATTATGGGGTTGATTGGCGGCAGCTTCTTCTATGGAGAAGTGGTGATAACGCCTGCTATCTCGGTGATGTCGGCGATTGAAGGTCTGGAGATCATTGCCCCGCAACTGGATACCTGGATTGTTCCGCTCTCGATAATCGTACTGACCCTGCTGTTTTTGATTCAAAAACACGGTACCGGCATGGTCGGTAAGCTGTTTGCGCCGATTATGCTGTTGTGGTTCCTGACGCTGGCAGTGTTAGGCGTGCGCAGTATTATTGGCAATCCGGAAGTGCTGCAGGCGCTCAATCCATATTGGGCGGTGCATTTCTTCCTCGAATTCAAAACGTTGTCCTTTATTGCGCTGGGTGCGGTGGTGTTGTCGATTACCGGTGTTGAAGCGCTGTATGCGGATATGGGCCACTTTGGTAAGTTGCCGATTCGCCTGGCATGGTTCTCCGTGGTATTGCCTTCGCTGGTACTGAACTATTTTGGTCAGGGGGCGTTGCTGTTAAAGCATCCTGAAGCGATTAAAAACCCGTTCTTCCTGCTGGCGCCGGACTGGGCGTTGATACCGCTCCTGATCCTCGCCGCGCTGGCAACGGTTATCGCTTCACAGGCGGTTATCTCCGGCGTCTTCTCACTGACGCGTCAGGCCGTGCGTCTGGGGTATTTATCGCCGATGCGTATCATCCATACCTCGGAAATGGAATCGGGCCAGATCTACATTCCTTTCGTTAACTGGATGCTCTATTTTGCAGTGGTTATTGTGATTGTGAGCTTTGAACACTCCAGCAATCTGGCTGCGGCGTACGGGATTGCGGTGACGGGGACGATGGTGCTGACCTCAATTCTGTCGACCACCGTGGCGCGCAAAAATTGGCACTGGAATAAATACTTCGTCTTCCTGATCCTGGTGGCGTTCTTGTGCGTCGATGTTCCGCTGTTCTCCGCGAACCTCGATAAACTGATTTCCGGCGGTTGGCTGCCTCTGACGCTGGGTCTGGTGATGTTCACCATCATGACTACCTGGAAAAGCGAGCGTTTCCGTCTGCTGCGTCGCATGCATGAGCACGGCAATTCTCTGGAGGCGATGATTGCCTCTCTGGAGAAATCACCACCGGTACGCGTGCCGGGAACGGCGGTGTACATGTCTCGTGCATTGAACGTCATCCCGTTTGCGCTACTGCATAACCTCAAACATAACAAGGTTCTGCATGAACGCGTTATTCTGCTGACGCTGCGCACGGAAGATGCGCCATATGTTCACAATGTGCGTAGGGTGCAGATTGAGCAGTTATCGCCCACCTTCTGGCGCGTGGTGGCCAGCTACGGTTGGCGCGAAACGCCGAACGTTGAAGAAGTGTTCCATCGCTGCGGTCTGGAAGGCTTAAGCTGTCGGATGATGGAAACCTCGTTCTTCATGTCGCACGAGTCGTTGATTGTTGGAAAACGACCATGGTATCTGCGTCTGCGCGGCAAGCTGTATCTGCTACTACAACGCAATGCGCTGCGCGCCCCGGACCAGTTTGAAATCCCACCTAACCGGGTTATTGAGCTCGGTACTCAGGTCGAGATTTAATCTCATCGACGCCCTCTTTCATCGCGAAAGGGGGCGTTTTGTTTTGTCCCTCCCAGTTTTCATTTCATCGAATGATAATCCTTGCGAAACGTTTCGATGGCGATCACATTTTCGTAACTTCGCGGTGGTTTTATCTCCACTCTTCGCTCTACACTTATCTTCAGCGAAACGTTTCGCTAGTGGGGAAAGAAAATGAAGAAAGGCACGGTACTCAACTCTGAAATTTCATCGGTGATCTCCCGTCTGGGGCATACCGATACGCTGGTGGTGTGTGATGCAGGTTTACCCATCCCGAATAGCACAACGCGTATCGATATGGCATTAACCCAGGGCGTACCTTCTTTTATGCAGGTACTGGATGTGGTGACACGTGAAATGCAGGTCGAGGCGGCCATTCTCGCGACGGAAATTAAACAACATAATCCGCAACTCCACGAAACGTTGCTCAGCCACATTGAGCAACTGCAACAACACCAGGGAAACACCATAGAAATTCGTTACACCACGCATGAACAATTCAAAAAACAAACCGCAGACAGTCAGGCGGTAATTCGCAGCGGAGAGTGTTCTCCGTATGCGAATATCATTCTCTGTGCTGGCGTCACGTTCTGAGGCCATCATGAACGCATTACTGCAACTCAAAGGGATCGATAAAGCGTTCCCGGGCGTAAAAGCGCTATCCGGCGCCGCGCTGAATGTCTACCCAGGCCGCGTAATGGCGCTGGTGGGCGAAAACGGCGCGGGCAAATCCACCATGATGAAAGTGTTGACCGGGATCTATACCCGTGATGCCGGTTCTTTATTGTGGTTGGGAAAAGAGACCACTTTTAACGGCCCTAAATCCTCCCAGGAAGCCGGAATCGGTATCATCCACCAGGAGCTGAATTTGATCCCGCAACTCACTATCGCCGAGAACATTTTTCTTGGCCGTGAGTTCGTTAATCGCTTTGGCAAAATTGACTGGAAGAAGATGTACGCCGAAGCCGATCTGCTGCTTGCCAAACTGAATCTGCGCTTTAAAAGCGACAGACTGGTCGGTGAACTGTCGATTGGCGATCAGCAGATGGTTGAAATTGCCAAAGTGCTGAGCTTTGAATCGAAGGTCATCATTATGGATGAACCGACGGATGCGCTCACCGATACCGAAACCGAATCCCTGTTCCGCGTCATTCGCGAACTGAAATCCCAGGGACGCGGCATTGTCTATATTTCTCACCGCATGAAAGAGATCTTCGAGATTTGTGACGACGTGACCGTTTTTCGCGACGGGCAGTTTATTGCCGAGCGTGAAGTCGCCTCGCTGACCGAAGACTCGCTGATTGAAATGATGGTGGGACGTAAGCTGGAAGATCAATACCCGCGCCTGGAAAAAGCGCCGGGTGATATTCGCCTTAAGGTCGATAACCTGTGCGGCCCTGGCGTAAACGATGTTTCATTCACGCTGCGTAAAGGCGAGATCCTTGGCGTATCGGGGCTGATGGGGGCCGGACGTACCGAGCTGATGAAAGTGTTGTACGGCGCATTGCCGCGCACCAGCGGTTACGTCACGCTTGATGGCCATGAAGTGGTCACCCGTTCGCCGCAGGATGGGTTGGCTAACGGCATCGTCTATATTTCTGAAGACCGTAAACGCGATGGTTTAGTGCTGGGCATGTCGGTGAAAGAGAACATGTCACTAACCGCGCTGCGTTATTTCAGTCGCGCTGGTGGAAGCCTTAAACATAAAGACGAGCAGCAGGCGGTAGGTGATTTTATTCGTCTGTTCAATGTTAAAACGCCATCGATGGAACAGGCTATCGGTCTGCTTTCTGGCGGTAATCAGCAGAAAGTGGCGATTGCGCGCGGTCTGATGACCCGACCAAAAGTCCTGATCCTCGATGAACCAACGCGCGGCGTTGACGTTGGGGCTAAGAAAGAAATCTATCAGCTTATCAACCAGTTTAAGGCCGATGGGCTGAGCATCATTCTGGTCTCCTCTGAGATGCCAGAAGTATTGGGCATGAGCGATCGAATTATCGTTATGCATGAAGAGCATCTCGGCGGTGAGTTCACTCGCGAGCAGGCCACTCAGGAAGTATTAATGGCTGCCGCTGTGGGCAAGCTTAATCGCGTGAATCAGGAGTAAAAAAGATGACTACCCAGGCTGTTTCTGGTCGCCGTTATTTCACTAAAGCATGGCTTCTGGAGCAAAAGTCGCTCATCGCTCTGTTAGTGCTGATCGCGATTGTTTCCACCATGAGCCCTAACTTTTTTACCGTTAATAACCTGTTCAACATCCTCCAGCAAACGTCGGTGAACGCCATCATGGCCGTTGGCATGACGCTGGTTATCCTGACGTCGGGGATCGATCTGTCTGTCGGTTCTTTGCTGGCGCTTACCGGTGCGGTTGCGGCTTCCATTGTAGGGATTGAAGTCAATGCGCTGGTGGCTGTCGCTGCGGCTCTGGCGCTCGGTGCTGCTATTGGCGCGGTGACCGGGGTGATTGTCGCGAAAGGCCGGGTACAGGCGTTTATCGCGACCCTGGTGATGATGCTGCTGCTGCGTGGTGTGACCATGGTATACACCAACGGCAGTCCGGTTAATACCGGGTTTACTGACAATGCCGATCTGTTTGGCTGGTTTGGTATTGGTCGTCCGTTAGGCGTCCCTACGCCTGTGTGGATTATGGGGATTGTCTTCCTCGCGGCGTGGTACATGCTGCACCACACTCGTCTGGGTCGTTATATCTATGCGCTGGGCGGTAACGAAGCGGCAACGCGCCTGTCCGGTATCAGCGTAAGTAAAATCAAAATTATCGTTTACTCCCTGTGTGGTCTGCTGGCATCGCTGGCGGGCATCATTGAAGTAGCGCGCCTCTCCTCTGCGCAACCGACGGCAGGTACTGGCTATGAGCTGGATGCTATCGCCGCGGTGGTGTTAGGTGGTACCAGCCTGGCGGGCGGTAAAGGACGTATTGTTGGGACGCTGATCGGCGCATTGATTCTTGGTTTCCTCAATAATGGTTTGAATTTGTTAGGTGTATCCTCCTATTACCAGATGATCGTCAAAGCGGTGGTGATTTTGCTGGCGGTACTGGTAGACAACAAAAAGCAGTAACAACGATTACAGGACATCTTAAATATGAACATGAAAAAACTGGCTACCCTGATTTCTGCTGTTGCGCTGAGCGCCACCGTGAGCGCGAATGCGATGGCGAAAGATACCATTGCGCTGGTGGTCTCCACCCTCAACAACCCGTTCTTTGTTTCTTTGAAGGATGGGGCGCAAAAAGAGGCCGATAAGCTGGGCTACAACCTGGTGATTCTGGATTCACAGAACAACCCGGCGAAAGAGCTGGCTAACGTTCAGGATTTAACAGTTCGTGGAACTAAAATTCTGCTGATTAACCCGACGGACTCCGATGCTGTTGGTAACGCTGTGAAGATGGCTAACCAGGCGAAAATTCCGGTTATCACCCTTGACCGCGTTGCGTCCAAAGGCGAAGTAGTAAGCCATATTGCATCTGATAACGTGCTGGGCGGTAAGATTGCGGGCGATTACATCGCGAAGAAAGCGGGTGAAGGCGCGAAAGTTATCGAACTGCAGGGTATTGCCGGTACTTCAGCGGCGCGTGAGCGTGGCGAAGGTTTCCAGCAGGCTGTTGCGGCACACAAATTTAACGTACTGGCCAGCCAGCCGGCCGACTTCGACCGCACCAAAGGTCTGAACGTCATGCAGAACCTGCTTACCGCGCATCCTGACGTGCAGGCCGTATTTGCCCAGAACGATGAAATGGCGTTGGGTGCGCTGCGCGCACTGCAAACCGCGGGTAAATCTGATGTGATGGTGGTTGGATTTGACGGTACTCCAGATGGCGAAAAAGCAGTAAATGATGGCAAACTGGCTGCGACCATTGCTCAGCTGCCGGATCAGATCGGCGCGAAAGGCGTTGAGACTGCGGATAAAGTCCTGAAAGGCGAGAAGGTTCAGGCTAAATATCCGGTTGATCTGAAGCTGGTCATCAAGCAGTAATACCGATTCAGGTCGCTCGCGGCCTGATGGAGACATAAAGACGCCATCCCCGTATCGGGTTTTGGGGATGAAAGCGTAAAAAGAAAAGCAGGGCACGCGCCACCCTAATCCGGTGGCGCACTTTGACTTGGAACACCAAATATGAAAACCGCAGGCAACCTCGTTGTTCTTGGCAGTATCAATGCCGATCACATCCTCAACCTTAACTCTTTCCCGACACCTGGTGAAACCGTAACCGGTAACCATTATCAGGTCGCATTTGGTGGTAAAGGCGCGAATCAGGCTGTTGCTGCGGGGCGTAGTGGCGCGAATATCGCATTTATTGCCTGTACGGGTGATGATGATATTGGCGAAAGTGTTCGTAAACAGTTAGCTAAAGATAATATCGATATTGCGCCGATTAGCGTAATTTCGGGGGAATCGACCGGTGTGGCGTTGATTTTTGTGAATGGTGAAGGTGAGAACGTCATCGGCATTCATGCTGGTGCGAACGCGGCACTTTCGCCTGCGCTGGTGGAAGCTCAGCATGAGCGTATTGCCCAGGCGTCCGCCTTACTGATGCAGTTAGAGTCGCCGATCGAAAGCGTACTGGCTGCGGCAAAGATTGCACATCAAAATAAGACCACGGTAGCCCTTAACCCGGCCCCGGCACGTGAACTTTCTGACGAACTGCTGGCGCTGGTGGATATTATTACCCCGAATGAAACCGAGGCTGAAAAGCTCACGGGGATCCGGGTTGAAAACGATGAAGACGCGGCCAAAGCTGCGCATGCATTGCACGCGAAGGGGATCCATACTGTACTGATTACCTTAGGCAGTCGCGGTGTGTGGGCCAGCGTAAATGGTGAAGGTCAGCGTGTGCCTGGGTTTAAAGTGGACGCCGTTGATACCATCGCCGCTGGGGATACCTTTAACGGCGCGTTAATTACAGCGTTACTGGAAGAGACTCCGCTGCCTGAAGCGATCCGATTTGCACATGCTGCTGCGGCGATTGCGGTCACCCGTAAGGGCGCACAGCCTTCCGTTCCATGGCGCGAAGAAATAGAAGCGTTTTTAAGTCAACAGAGGTAACGCTTGGCTACAATGAAGGACGTCGCCCGCCTGGCGGGGGTTTCCACGTCGACGGTTTCTCACGTCATTAATAAAGATCGCTTTGTCAGTGAGTCTGTCACTGACAAAGTTGAAGCGGCGATTAAAGAGCTTAACTACGCGCCCTCAGCGCTGGCGCGTAGTCTCAAGTTAAACCAGACCCACACTATTGGCATGTTAATCACTGCCAGTACTAATCCCTTTTATTCCGAGCTGGTGCGCGGCGTTGAACGTAGTTGTTTTGAACGCGGTTACAGCCTGGTGCTGTGCAATACCGAAGGTGATGAACAGCGCATGAACCGTAATCTGGAAACGTTAATGCAAAAACGGGTGGACGGCTTGCTGCTGCTCTGCACGGAAACACATCAACCTTCCAGGGAGATCATGCAACGCTATCCTTCTATACCGACCGTCATGATGGACTGGTCGCCTTTTGATGGTGAAAGCGATCTGATCCAGGATAACTCCCTGTTGGGCGGGGATTTAGCCACTCAACATCTTATCGAAAAAGGTTTTACGCGCATTGCCTGCATCACCGGGCCGCTGGATAAAACTCCGGCGCGTTTACGTCTGGAAGGATATCGGGCGGCAATGAAGCGGGCGGGGTTGCCGGTCCCGGAAGGTTACGAGATTACCGGTGACTTTGAGTTCGGCGGCGGCTTTGAAGCTATGCAAACGTTGCTGTCGCATAAACAGCGACCGCAGGCCGTTTTTACCGGCAATGATGCCATGGCGGTTGGCGCGTATCAGGCTCTGTACCAATCGGGATTGCGCATTCCGCAGGATATGGCGGTGGTGGGTTATGATGATATCGAGCTGGCGCGCTATATGACGCCGCCGCTGACGACCATCCATCAACCAAAAGATGAACTGGGCGAACTGGCCATCGATGTATTAATCCACCGGATGGCGCAGCCCGCATTACAGCAACAGCGCCTGCAACTTACTCCTGTTTTGATGGAGCGGGGGTCGGTTTAGGATTATGTCGCTCTTTAATCAGGTTACGTCCATCTTTTGCTTTTAGCAGCATGAACATCAGCGCAGACACTACCGTGATAGCGCCCATCGTCATAAAGGTGTAGTGGAACTGCTCGACCGTATTGGTTCCTTCCATACCTTCATAGATACGCAGAACGGCAGCGCTGATGGCGACCCCTAAACTGATTGATAACTGCTGAGTAACGGCCAGCACACTGTTGCCGCTGCTGGCGTTTTCATCGGTCAGGTCCGCCAGAGTGATGGTATTCATGGAGGTAAACTGGGTGGACATCGCCATACCCAAAATGAACAACGGCAGGATCAACATCCAGACCGGCATGGCGGGAGATTGCAATGCGAACTGCGCAATCATCAGGCCGATAAATACCGTAACACCCACCAGTGTGGTTCTGTAGCCGAGCCGGCGCAGCACCTGCGTCACCATTGATTTTGCCAGTATTGATCCCAGCGCCGTTGGCGCCATCATGCAACCGGCTATCAGCGCCGGGTATCCAAAGCCTACCTGCAACATCAGCGGCATTAAGAAGGGCACGCACCCTGTACCCAGACGAGTGGCAAGGTTTCCGGCGATCCCGACGGAAAAAGTTCGGGTCTTAAATATAGGAAGCGATATTAGCGGCGTTGGGTGACGACGCGCGTGGCGAATGTAGGCGAGCAGTAACAGAATACTGGCAAGAATAATGCTGAGCGCTATCCAGGTCTCGACAAGCTTCTCACCGAACAGCTCTACCCCGCTGGAAAACAACACCAGGCTCAAACCAAACAGAAAGAAACCGGTCATATCAAAACCGCGGCGCGGCGTGGTGAAGTTCGGCATATATTTGCGGGCATAGAAGATACCGGCAACCCCAATTGGAATATTAATCAGGAAGATCCAGTGCCAACTGGCCCACGTGACCAGTACACCGCCCAATACTGGACCTAAAATCGGCCCCACAAGTCCAGGCATGGTTACGAAGTTAAGCACGGGAAGCAGTTCGCTGCGGGGGTAAGCACGTAATAATGCCAGACGGGCAACGGGCATCATCATAGCGCCGCCAATGCCCTGAATGACGCGGAAAATCACCAGTTCGCTTAGGGAGCTGGACAGCGCACAGGCCAGCGAACCCAGCGTAAACAGGCTAACAGCTATCATAAAGACGCGCCGGGTACCGAACCTGTCTGCCAGCCATCCACTCACCGGGATCAGCATCGCGACCGTCAGGGTGTAACTGATAATGGCCGACTGCATGGCGAGCGGAGAGCGGTTAAGGCTGTGTGCTATTGCGGGTAAGGCGGTATTGAGGATCGTGGCGTCTAGTGCCTGCATAAAAAAGGCCATGGCTGCTATCCACGGTAGCCCGGCCATACTGCGTGATTTCTTTTCTGACATATTATTTATCCGGTAGCACGTTTGGTGCTATCAGCAATGCCTGACAGGCAGCGAAGGCGCGATCGCCATCGCTCTCATCTATCGCGTCGACAATGGCCTGGTGTAAATCCAGCTTGACCACGTCGTTATAGGTAATAGAGGTAAAGTAGGTCTGGTAAACGGAATGGAAGAGTGATGCGAAGGAGATAAGGAACGGGTTCGCACTCATTTCATAGATGTGTTCATGCCAGGCGATATCAACCTCAATCCAACGCTCGCGTCTGAAGTTTCTTTTCAGCTCGACCATTTCTTCCATCAGCGTGTTGAGATGCGCTTTCTGTTCTGCCGTACCTATAGTCGCCGCCAGTAAACACGCCTGAGGCTCCAGGCTGATACGCATCACCAGAAAATGTTTAATGACCTGAGAGAAATTATCTTCTGTCATCCACCAGGTGAGCAGCTCCTGGTCGAGGAAGTTCCAGTTTGCCTGCGGCATGACGCGTGTACCAATACGCGGGCGCGGTAATACCATACCTTTTGCCGTTAACGTCTTTACCGCTTCTCTTACCGCGGTACGACTCACGCCAAACTGATCGCCCAGCTCTATTTCGCCAGGCAATATAGCGCCCGGTGCGTATTCACCTTTTAATATTCGCTGAGCCAGCTTTTCGGCCAGAACGTAGGACAGGTTTTTCTGTGCGGCTAGCTGTTGGGCATTTAACGGCATGAATGGTTTTCCTTACTTTATTTCTTATTCATTAGTATGCCACCTGGAAGTGTTATTGCGGCTGCAAAAACGGCAATTTGCTTATTTTATGGCATGTTAATGGTGGTTTTGCTGAAAAAACACGCACTCGGAAAGTTATTTTAAATTTCCCCTTGTCAGCCTGAAATAACTCCCTATAATGCGCCTCCACTGACACGGAACAACGGATTACA
>NZ_JAHLRC010000269.1:0-1112 GCF_018919545.1 Citrobacter sp. S46_ASV_140 | reverse complement strand
AAAATTCATTCTTCCTCTGGTTTTTTTTATTGTATTCAGCATGGTTTCAATTTTTCTAACAGGGGTGGTTTTATATGTATGCGGGGAATTTTTTTTCTTTTTTTATAAAGGAATACCTGTGTCTTTTTCATCGAACATTGTTTTATTTTTAGGTAAGATAGGTATATATATTGGTAGCTTTGCAGGTTTAATGTTATGGATTACCAACTTGCTAAAGAAATGATTAATTGTAACTTAAGATAGTTGTTGAGAATAACGCGCTGGGTCCGAACAGCTTCGGAAAAGGCATGGCTGATATGGGGTTATCCCAGCAGTCACTTGCAGCCAGTATGATCCAGAGTGGCGCTACAGCAGATGAGTTAACAGAAGCACTGATTAAAAACTCACAGGGTCAGATACCTGAAGGGCAGGATACCGTTAAAGGTCTGTTGACTGCCTGGGGCGAATTCTTTGGGGTTCCGGTCAGTGCGTTGACCGCAAATGGAGAAATGACACCGCAACAAGCTGCGGAAATCCTGGCGAGTGGTGTGCCGACCAGTGAAGCAAAACTGATTCAGTATGTAGCAGCTAAAGCGTTTTTATCTGTTGCGAAAAGCTCCGATCTTGGATTATCACCTGCAAACCAGAAATATGTGGATATCCTTTCGCCGGAAGCGAAACAGCATATTTTATATGGGGATAGCCCTACACAAGGTGGACATCTGTATCCCGGAAATCCAGGAAAAACAGTTTTCCCTCAAAGTTGGTCAGCAGACAAGGTTGTTCATACTGTGGGTGATATAGCTACTTCACCCGATACCAAATGGTTTGCCCAGACCGGAACGGGCGGGACGTATACAAATGCAGGAAGACCAGCAAGATGGGTTGCCTGGGAAGAGCGAGAGGGTGTTAGAGTTCGTGTGGTATACGAGCCAGCTAGTGGGAAAATAGTAACAGCGTTCCCGGATAATAATCCGACTCCTCCAGCTTTAAAGCCAATTAAGAAATAGTGTGGGCGCAATGGATATTAATGACAAAATTAGATCTTTAGGTGAAGGGTTAAAGGATCGGTTGGATCCTTCGCTAGTTGACTTTGCCCTAGATTATATTGGGTTCTCAGAGAACGTATTAGC
>NZ_JAHLRC010000268.1:0-1196 GCF_018919545.1 Citrobacter sp. S46_ASV_140 | reverse complement strand
TTTCAATACCGGTGTTTCGGGAAGCATTAATTCTCGCCTGAGTTATAACGCATCCATCAGTCAGTCACGCAACACCACGGGAAGCGCGATTTCAGCTTCTTATCTGTTTGATGAGGTTCAAACCTCGGCCAGCTATTCGCAAACGGGGAGCTCGTCCAGCTCTTCCTTCCAGGTTGGCGGAAGTGTTATCGGACTGCCAGATGCAGGTATTCTTTTTACGCCAGTGAAAAATGATGAAATTGCCGTTGTACAAATGGAAGATGTTCCAGGCGTCAGATTTAATGGTTCCATGCCTGGCGATAAAAAAGGGCGCGCTGTCATACCGTTAACCGCGTATAACAATAATACCATCACCGTCAATGCGGATAACTTGCCACAGAGCGTTGAGTTAACAGAAAACGCAATCAATGTGACGCCGACGGAAAACGCGATTATCTATAAGAAAGTGAAATACAGAAAAATTAACACGTATATCGTAAAAGTCATCAGCAGTAATGGTTTTGTTATTCCAATGGGAAGCATCGCTAAAAATGCAGAAAATCAGGAAATTGGTTACGTCAACAACGGCGGGATTCTGTTAATGAATCTTGAAGATAAAGATGAAGGGATCATTTCTGTTGGTGATTGCAAATTCGATTCACGATCGCTGCAGAAAGATATGGGTAAAGTACAGGAGATTAAGTGTGGCTAAGAACAATAAACTGAGAAAGTTTTTCATTTCTGCATCACTGTTGTTATTTACAGCATCAAGTCATGCGGCGTTTGTCCTTAACAGCACACGTTATGTGTTTGATGAAAAAAGAGAGAATATCTCTGTACAGGTTGATAACCAGTCTACTCAGGAATATGGCGGACAGATATGGATTGAAAACCAGGACCAAAACGACAAGAACGTCTATTTTGTACCCAGCCCCACGTTCTTTAAAGTGGCCGATCAGCACAAACAGATCCTGCGTATCCTGAAAATTAATGATGCGCTACCAAAAGATAAAGAATCGCTTTTCTGGATCAACATCCAAGAGATACCCAAAGCACCAAAAGACGGCGTGAATGCATTATCCATTGCGCTACATACTCAGGTCAAAATGTTTTATCGGCCTGATGCCCTGAAAGAGAAAAGGGAAAACGCCGAACAGAATATTAAAATGATAAGCAGTGAGGACAATACCGTTCTCTGGAACGACACCCCTTATTAT
>NZ_JAHLRC010000267.1:0-1217 GCF_018919545.1 Citrobacter sp. S46_ASV_140 | reverse complement strand
CATATAAAACCACCCCTGTTAGAAAAATTGAAACCATGCTGAATACAATAAAAAAAACCAGAGGAAGAATGAATTTTAGAGCTTTCATTTGCCACCACCTTCCTGCTTCATTTTGTACTCTGTATACTTACCTCCAGCTTCTGAAGTGATACTACCACCAATGTCACCAATTGTGCTGGGGACATTGCTTGGTTTCATTTCTTTTGAAAGGCCATAATCCCCTTTCACTTCAGTAAATTGTCTCAGGTCTGCATTAAACTTCGGATCCCAGCCTCCTTTCCACCAGTTTACTCCGACATTAATCCCCTTGGACAACCCTTGACCAATGCCATAACCAACAATAGAACCTGCTCCATTGATTAACGCACCAGACAGTGGATCTTTATCATCAACCCAGTTACCAAGCGCACCTCCTGCCGCATTCCAGGCTACTGTGCCACCCAGACCACTTCCCATACTGAACACGTTTGTCCAGCCAGCAATCGCTGCACTAGCCGGGTCAATTGAACCATCTGCGAGATAGCTGATCCCTGCATTGGCTCCCGCACCCAATCCCCACATAGCCTGAGCGCCGCCAGGTAAGAGGGCTACACTGCCTGTCGCCAGCGCAAATCCTACCGCATCGCGTTCATTCTTTGCTTTCTTACAACTGTCTGAGGAGGGTGCTGTATCACAGGTAGCCATGTCAATGCCATGCTGACGTATCCATGCAGCCTGAGCATCTTCACTACCACCGAGTAAATTATTCTCAACAACAACTCGTTCCGACACGACTATCGAGAACGAACGAGCATTTTTCCTGTTCTGTCAGCAGGTTACAGCCTGTTTTTGCTGACGAACTTTAACGCGAGCAACATTTTTCCCTGACGCACGTTTGAACTATTCCTTTCTTAAATAGACCAAAAATCCATTGAAATTTTTAATGGGTTGAGGATAATCAAGCCTCATAGCAATCGCTTCTATAGCAAAATCCTCATCAAAATCAGCGATCACTTCAGCTTCGACCACTGACACCGATTCTTGATCGCTGTCATCTGGCTCGCCATCGAAATAAAAATGCAAACTTATATTTTTATTTTTTAATTCAACAGTAACAGCTCGAATATTTGAAGTTACATTCCCTAACAAAGCCCTTTGCAATGAGAGCCTTACATACGAATTTAAATCAGAAGAAATCATCACATTTCCCTTCATTTTTCTGATGGCCTCGCTGGAAC
>NZ_JAHLRC010000266.1:0-1227 GCF_018919545.1 Citrobacter sp. S46_ASV_140 | reverse complement strand
CCTTCATACTGCTCGAAAAATTGGTTCTGCTGCGATTCAATCGGCTTCCAGTGGGGCAGAGCGCATGGGACTCAATTAGCTGTGCACGTGGTCTACGCCGAAATTCAAATCAGTAAAGGCCCGACAAGAGGTCGGGCAGGAGAGAAGGGGTTAACCGCCGAACTGGTCCGGGTCTGGTCCCAGACGTTTGCCCTGATCGAGCTTTGCGATTTCGCCTAATTCATCTTTATCCAGGCGGAAGTCCCAGACGTTAAAGTTTTCTGCGATACGCGCAGGGGTGACTGATTTCGGAATAACCACCAGGCCGCTATCCAGATGCCAGCGGATGACAATCTGCGCCGGTGATTTGCCATATTTCTCCGCGAGATCGCGGATGATCTTTTGATCAAAGACGTCTTTGCCGCCCTGCGCCAGCGGGCTCCAGGATTCGGTCTGGATTTTATGCGTTGCGTTCCAGGCGTGCAGTTGGCGCTGTTGCATAAGTGGGTGAAGTTCTATCTGGTTAATCACCGGAGGTACGCCGGTTTCATCCATCAGTCGCTGGAGATGATTGATCTGAAAGTTACACACGCCGATGCTCTTAATCAGCCCTTCTTTTTGCAGATCGATCATGCTTTCCCACGCTTCAACGTAGTGGTCGATCGCCGGAACCGGCCAGTGCATCAGATAAAGATCGAGGTAATCGAGCTGGAGTTTCTCCATGCTTTCGAGCAAGGCTTCCCGAGGGCGTTTCTGGTCATCGTTCCACAGCTTGGTGGTGATGAATAACTCTTCCCGCGGTACGCCCGCATCGCGTATTGCTTTGCCGACACCTTCTTCGTTTTTGTACGCCGCAGCGGTATCAATTGAGCGATACCCCACTTCCAGCGCTTTATGAATGGCGGTGATGACCTCTTCATTACTTGCCTTCCAGACCCCCAGGCCCAGCTGCGGCATGACGTTACCATCCTGTAGTTTAATAATGGTTGGACCGGTCATAATTCCTCCCCTGAATTGAGTTTACCGAGGCAAGCCCCGGTAAGTTAGGTGTGACTTAAGTCTGGCCTATCCTCGTCATACTTCAAGCTGCATATGCGTTGGCTTTATTACTCGACCCATCCATGGGCCTCGCCCTTTCAGGGCCGCTGCAAGCAGCGTTCAAATCTGCTACCGGCAGGTTTGTCGTTTCACCCCCAGTCACTGACTTATGTAAGCTCCTGGGGATTCTCTCCTTTGCCGCCTTTATGC
>NZ_JAHLRC010000265.1:0-1273 GCF_018919545.1 Citrobacter sp. S46_ASV_140 | reverse complement strand
CCCATGTCCTTCATGTCGCTGCCTATTTTCTACTCAGATTGGCAAGATCAGCCTGATTTTCCCAGTGATGCTCACACTTTTACCTCATAATAGCCATGTAAAAAGTACGGCATTGATAATCATTTTCAATATCATTTAATTAACTATAATGACCCAACTGCTTACGCGGCGTTAACACTGGCCGCCCGACAATACTGGAGATGATTATGAGTTATACACTGCCATCCCTGCCGTACGCTTATGATGCCCTTGAACCGCACTTCGATAAGCAGACGATGGAAATCCACCATACCAAACACCACCAGGCTTACGTAAACAACGCTAACGCTGCGCTGGAAAGCTTGCCTGAATTCGCGAGCCTGCCTGTTGAAGAGCTGATCACCAAACTGGATCAACTGCCAGCAGACAAGAAAACCGTACTGCGTAACAACGCGGGCGGCCACGCTAACCACAGCCTGTTCTGGAAAGGTCTGAAAACCGGTACTACGCTGCAGGGCGACCTGAAAGCGGCTATCGAACGTGACTTCGGCTCCGTGGACAACTTCAAAGCTGAATTTGAAAAAGCTGCGGCAACCCGTTTTGGTTC
Organism: Citrobacter sp. S46_ASV_140; assembly: GCF_018919545.1. Taxonomy (NCBI): domain Bacteria; kingdom Pseudomonadati; phylum Pseudomonadota; class Gammaproteobacteria; order Enterobacterales; family Enterobacteriaceae; genus Citrobacter; species Citrobacter sp. S46_ASV_140. The sequence continues at coordinate 687 of NZ_JAHLRC010000265.1, read as the reverse complement.
CGGCTGGGCGTGGCTGGTTCTGAAAGGTGACAAACTGGCTGTTGTTTCCACTGCTAACCAGGATTCCCCGCTGATGGGTGAAGCTATCTCTGGCGCTTCCGGCTTCCCGATCGTGGGCCTGGATGTTTGGGAACACGCTTACTACCTGAAATTCCAGAACCGCCGCCCGGACTACATCAAAGAGTTCTGGAACGTGGTGAACTGGGACGAAGCTGCCGCGCGTTTCGCAGCGAAAAAATAAGTTCTACGCTTTAGTAAGCCCCTGCAAGCGATGCTTGTGGGGGTTTTTTTGTGATCAAAATCAATATAAAAACAATGATCCACTTAAATTGAAACAAGGTTTTATTATGCGAGTGGGATCACTTTTATAGTCTCTATGAATGTCTATCTTCGTTTCATCAAGACGGGCGCATCTCATAAGCAAGATGCAATCGCCCATAAAAATTGCCCCATTTTTATGTCTACAGGTGATGGAAATGCAGATCAAACGAACGATAGAGAAAATCCCAGGCGGCATGATGCTGGTGCCGCTTTTTCTGGGCGCGTTGTGTCACACCTTTTCCCCCGGCGCCGGGAAATACTTCGGCTCCTTTACCAACGGTATGATCACCGGTACGGTGCCTATTCTGGCGGTCTGGTTCTTTTGTATGGGGGCGTCGATCAAGCTAAGCGCTACCGGTACCGTAC
>NZ_JAHLRC010000264.1:0-1290 GCF_018919545.1 Citrobacter sp. S46_ASV_140 | reverse complement strand
CGCCAGACGGCCCAGCACCACAACCGGGATCGGGTCGGGCATATTACGACGAAAGCGACCGGGGGCGGTGTTTGTCGTTACGGCGCTGGAGGCCAGCGAGTAATACGCCATCACCTTAGAATTACTGTCGCAGCATACAAAAGTGCGGGATGCGCCAGTGACCTGATTTTTCATCGCCCGCTGTTTCAGCCAGCTATCCATCGAATCCACGCCACAGCAGAACGAGGTAAGAATATGTCCGGCTCGAAGAGGCTCAGGAGCGGAGGTCACTTTTTCAGCTCCCACGGCGCAGGTGTCTGCATGGTTTTACGCAGTGCATCGCTTGGCGCAGGCGCGTCATCCAGACGGGTAAGAAACGCCTGATAAGCCTCTGGGCCAGCCATAATGATACGCTGCTCGATCAGTGCTTCCTCGGCTGCGGCACGGGCGGCTTCCAGCACAAAATCAGTGCGGTTTTTCCCTCTAGCCTTTGCCGCACGGTCAATCAGATCGCGCTCGGCGGGTTTGATACGCAGGTTCAGCGTTTCACGTTTGATAGACATGCTGTTTGCGGCTGGCATGGTATTGTCCTCTGGTGTGTCTCTGGATAATAATTATACGCCATACGTAACGCTGATGTCATTACGGAAATATCTAAAGGGAATCGTACCGGAGGATCGAACCGGATACCTTTCCACACAAGCTTTCCCACTATTTTGATTTAGAAGAAAAAACAGGGGTCAGACTCAGGGTCTTGACAAAAAACCGAAAGCAGATTTATGATGAAATTCAATTTAATAGGTAGCTGAATGTTCGCGAGTCCGGGCACCACTATTTAAAGAACCCGCCCTAGAGGCGGGTTTTTGCTTTTATAGTTTCTGATACTTTCCAACCGATCATCTCTCAATATCTTTACTGCTCTACCCCTCACAAAATCCATACGTAAGATTAGTCGTGCCTGTTAACAAGCTGACATCTGGGTTCTATAAGAAGATGGGGTTTAACGTGATGGGATGTACAGAAGTGGACGATCTCGAGCGACAGTACCTGTTACTCAACCCCGTGCACGGATAGCAGGCAATGTGCTGCCGGGAGAGCCTGGTGTGCTGCGCTTCTCAGGCCTGAACACCGGTTACAACATGATGGGCTGGATAAAACGGTACGCTGCATCCGGCAGTTCTCATTCCCTGCAGACGCAAAAAAGCCCATCCGGCAGGATGGGCTTCTTCACTTGTTTGATGCCTGGCAGTTCCCTACTCTCGCATGGGGAGACCCCACACTACCATCGGCGCTACGGCGTTTCACTTCTGA
>NZ_JAHLRC010000263.1:0-1295 GCF_018919545.1 Citrobacter sp. S46_ASV_140 | reverse complement strand
GTACCAGGATCATTACTATTTGCGTAAGCCAAAAGCTATCCTGATTGATTGCAAGGAAGAAAGGAATAATCATAACAACCTGGAGCAATGCGCCGATAATATAAACTGGTTTACGCCCAATTTTATCGCATAGCGAGCCCATCATCGGTATTGCAATTATTTCTATAATCACCGCAACAATCATTGTCTCCATCAAGATATTTGCATCGAGATTGTTTGCCTTACCGTATGCAAGGACAATCACTGTAAACATTGCAAATGTGCAAGCCTCAATCAGCTTCGCACATACTCCCTTAACGACAATTCCCGGAAAATCACGGATAACTTCAACTAATGGACGTGATTCTTCTGCTTTTGTCTCCCTAATCTGAGCAAAGACTGGTGATTCATCAATTTTTAAGCGGATAAATAACCCAACAATAACCAGCAACAGACTTAACAGGAACGGTATACGCCACCCGTAATCCATCATTGCCTCTGGAGAAAGTGTGGCATTTAACAACGCAAAGAGTGCTAACGGCAGAAGAAAACCAACTGGGGCACCGATTTGAACCCAACTCGAAAAAAATCCACGATGTTTGGGCTCAGAATATTCAGCAGTCATTAATACTGCACCGGCTTGTTCTCCTCCAACACCAAAGCCCTGTAATACACGAATAAATATAAGTAAAGCTGGAGCCCATACACCTATTTTTTCATATGTAGGTAACAACCCAATACAGAATGTCCCTAAGCCAACGATTAATATAGTAATAACCAGTGCTTTTTTGCGCCCGACCTTATCGCCAATATGCCCAAAGACAATTCCTCCTAATGGTCTAGCCAGGAAACCAACGGCATAGGTTGCAAAAGCAGCCAGCGTACTAATTAACGGATCGTCACTTGGGAAAAATAAATGACCAAAAAAGAGTACGGCTGCTGTCCCATATGCAAAGAAGTCATAGTATTCGGCAGCAGTACCAATTGCGGAGGCTGAAGCCACTCTGCGAATAATGGGTTTATTATCTACGTTATTTTTAATATCGACTGAACTAACCATAAGTTTTACCTTCTGTAGGGTATTGAGTTAATCAACATCTTTCGTACGTAAAATTTATATTTACCAGTTCCACAACGTGCCATCTTCCAGACGAGCAACAGGCAGATATGCAGGGTCATACGGATATTTCGCCGCCAGCTTTTCATCAAACTCGATCCCAAGACCTGGTTTGTCTCCAGGATGCATATAGCCGTTATCAAAGGTCCAGTTATGCGGGAACACTTCCAACATTTGCTCGGAATACCCCATATATTCC
>NZ_JAHLRC010000262.1:0-1308 GCF_018919545.1 Citrobacter sp. S46_ASV_140 | reverse complement strand
ACCGCTGGCAACAAAGGATAAGGGTTGCGCTCGTTGCGGGACTTAACCCAACATTTCACAACACGAGCTGACGACAGCCATGCAGCACCTGTCTCAGAGTTCCCGAAGGCACATTCGCATCTCTGCAAACTTCTCTGGATGTCAAGAGTAGGTAAGGTTCTTCGCGTTGCATCGAATTAAACCACATGCTCCACCGCTTGTGCGGGCCCCCGTCAATTCATTTGAGTTTTAACCTTGCGGCCGTACTCCCCAGGCGGTCGACTTAACGCGTTAGCTCCGGAAGCCACGCCTCAAGGGCACAACCTCCAAGTCGACATCGTTTACGGCGTGGACTACCAGGGTATCTAATCCTGTTTGCTCCCCACGCTTTCGCACCTGAGCGTCAGTCTTTGTCCAGGGGGCCGCCTTCGCCACCGGTATTCCTCCAGATCTCTACGCATTTCACCGCTACACCTGGAATTCTACCCCCCTCTACAAGACTCTAGCCTGCCAGTTTCGGATGCAGTTCCCAGGTTGAGCCCGGGGATTTCACATCCGACTTGACAGACCGCCTGCGTGCGCTTTACGCCCAGTAATTCCGATTAACGCTTGCACCCTCCGTATTACCGCGGCTGCTGGCACGGAGTTAGCCGGTGCTTCTTCTGCGAGTAACGTCAATTGCTGCGGTTATTAACCACAACACCTTCCTCCTCGCTGAAAGTACTTTACAACCCGAAGGCCTTCTTCATACACGCGGCATGGCTGCATCAGGCTTGCGCCCATTGTGCAATATTCCCCACTGCTGCCTCCCGTAGGAGTCTGGACCGTGTCTCAGTTCCAGTGTGGCTGGTCATCCTCTCAGACCAGCTAGGGATCGTCGCCTAGGTGAGCCGTTACCCCACCTACTAGCTAATCCCATCTGGGCACATCCGATGGCAAGAGGCCCGAAGGTCCCCCTCTTTGGTCTTGCGACGTTATGCGGTATTAGCTACCGTTTCCAGTAGTTATCCCCCTCCATCGGGCAGTTTCCCAGACATTACTCACCCGTCCGCCACTCGTCACCCAAGGAGCAAGCTCCTCTGTGCTACCGTTCGACTTGCATGTGTTAGGCCTGCCGCCAGCGTTCAATCTGAGCCATGATCAAACTCTTCAATTTAAGTTTGATGCTCGTGAATTAAACTTCGTAATGAATTACGTGTTCACTCAGAGACTTGGTATTCATTTTTCGTCTTGCGACGTTAAGAATCCGTATCTTCGAGTGCCCACACAGATTGTCTGATAAATTGTTAAAGAGCAGTTGCGACGCGCTTTAGCGCTCTGTCGCGAGGT
>NZ_JAHLRC010000261.1:0-1312 GCF_018919545.1 Citrobacter sp. S46_ASV_140 | reverse complement strand
ATTGATCGTTATTATTGATTGATTGTGATTAAAAGTGCATTATCAGGAAGTTATGATCAATTGGAGTGGTCTTATGCACTATCATTTCATCGCGGAACCGATGAGAGACACAACTGATACGTTACTGGGTGTTGAGATGAGCGTCCGGTTTGCTTCAGATACGGTTTCGCCGATACATCCAGAGTTCATCATTTCAGCGTGGAATAGCGAACAAAAACGTAATTTCATGCTCGAGCAAATTCGATTAATTGCCGAAAAGCGTAATTGGTTTGAGAGCCACAACCTTTTCTGTACTCTGAACCTCATTGATGAAATGGCGCTGCTGGCAATTGGCGACCCGAGCGTCAAATCGGCGCTACATGCCATGCCTTTTGTCGCACTAGAACTTTCAGAGCGTTTTCTGACGAATACCGTATGTCTGAATAATCTGCTGATTAATTCACTTTGTGACGGTCCAAACGCATTATGGCTGGGCGATCTGGGCTCCGGCAGCATTGGGGCCAGTCCGCTGGTTTGCGGTCGTTTTGATGTTGTAAAGTTGGATCGTGGTTTTTTCCTGGATCAGGCTGAAAAACCGATGTTCCCGGTGCTAATTAAAAACATCCGCGAATATTGCGACCGCATTGCGGTGGAGGGCGTGGAAACCAAACAGCTTATCGACGAAGTAGGCGCGGCTGGTGTTTGGGTGATGCAGGGATCCCTTTTCCCTTCGGTCGCGTTTAGCGAGGTTGATACACTGCTCTTACCAAATGTTTGTCACTGATTGCAAAATTGCCCTCCGGTTGAGGAGGGCTGCATCTGCTAGCGATCTTTACGCCACGCGTCAGCGGTTAGCGCTTCGCCGAAATGGCCGGCAATCAGGCGACGGGTCAGCTCATGCAACGGCGAGGCCAAAACATCTGCTGTACTGCCGCGTTCAACCACTTCACCCTGGTGCATGACTAATACCTGATCGCTGATGTGCTTCATCATGCCGATGTGCTGAGTCACATAGATATATGAAATCCCCTGTTTTTCCTGTAATTCCAGCATCAGATTGATGAGCTGCGAACGCATCGACATGTCCAGAGAGGCCAGGGCTTCGTCGGCGATAATGACTTTGGGTCGCAAAATGAGCGCTCGGGCAAGGCCCAGACGCTGTTTTTGTCCCGGAGCCAGCATATGCGGGTAATAACTCACATGGTCAGGCAACAGACCGACCATGCGCATGGTCTCGATGATCTGTTTGCGACGCTGTTCAGGCTCGAGGTCGGTGTTCAGACGTAGCGGAAAATCGAGGATCTGCGAAATACGTTGCCGTGGGTTAAGCGAC
>NZ_JAHLRC010000260.1:0-1410 GCF_018919545.1 Citrobacter sp. S46_ASV_140 | reverse complement strand
CATCAGGATCGGTCACAACATCGGCAAGTTGCGATAACCAATCTTCTCTGGATGGGGTATTTAGGGTTACAATATGCGCCATTTTGTGGCTTAGCTACCAGTTAACAATTTTCAGAGGGCCTTATGGCAACGTACTATAGCAACGATTTTCGTGCTGGTCTTAAAATCATGTTGGACGGCGAACCTTATGCGGTTGAAGCCAGCGAATTCGTTAAACCAGGTAAAGGCCAGGCATTTGCGCGCGTTAAGCTGCGTCGCCTGCTGACCGGTACTCGCGTAGAGAAAACCTTCAAGTCTACCGACTCCGCTGAAGGCGCAGACGTAGCCGACATGAACCTGACCTTCCTGTATAGCGACGGTGAGTTCTGGCACTTTATGAATAACACCACTTTCGAACAGCTGGCTGCAGACGAGAAAGCGGTAGGCGATAACGCTAAATGGCTGCTGGACCAGGCTGAATGCATCGTGACCCTGTGGAACGGTCAGCCGATCTCCGTGACTCCGCCAAACTTCGTTGAGCTGGAAGTCGTTGAAACTGACCCAGGTCTGAAAGGCGATACCGCTGGTACTGGCGGCAAACCGGCTACTCTGTCTACTGGCGCAGTCGTTAAAGTTCCGCTGTTCGTACAGATCGGTGAAGTGATCAAAGTGGATACTCGCTCCGGCGAATACGTTTCTCGCGTAAAATAAGATATCTATTTGATCTTATGGCGCAGGTTGCTGCGCCATACTTTTTCCAGGGCAGGAATGATGAAACGTCTTCTCAGTCTTGTAATGCTCATCCTTTTCACCAGCACTCTCCTGGCGGGTTGTAATACCGCGCGCGGCTTCGGTGAAGACATCAAACATCTTGGCAATTCAATCTCTCACGCCGCCAGCTAACACTCTCTCATAGTCTTAAAAACGGTTGTTTATCCATCACACTTCCGGATCTTGTCTATTATTAATGAGCTATACACAAACAATATTGGCTAGAAAAGGAAGACGTTATGGTTAAAAAGACAATTGCTGCGATCTTTTCTGTGTTGGTTCTTTCTTCAGCGTTGACTGCGTGCAATACCACGAAAGGTGTTGGGCAGGATATCTCTGAAGGCGGTAGCGCAATCTCTGGTGCAGCGACAAAAGCTCAACAATAATCATGAACGGTACGACGTCACGTCGTACCGTTAATTCCCCTTCCCGGGGAGTGAGAGAAACGGCGAGAAGCGGTTCCCCATGTGCAGTTTCATGCGGATATTCCGTTTATAGGTGTAGACCGTCTTGCCATGAATGCTGAGTGCGGCGGCTATCGCATTGTTACTCACACCATCCATCCACATCGACAATACTTTCTCCTCCTGCGGCGTAAGCAGCGGAGTCGCGTTTTCGGCTATTTCTAATGTGGGGCGAAGATGTAGCGCCTCCTGAATC
>NZ_JAHLRC010000025.1:0-51046 GCF_018919545.1 Citrobacter sp. S46_ASV_140 | reverse complement strand
CAAGAGTCAGATAGAGTCCAATCCAATAACTTGCGTCGCCGTAGCCGCGACTACCGCATTTATAATTGGCTTTTTATTGGGCCGCCGTTAAAGCATAAATGGCTCATACCGAGCCATTTATAACGTAGAACACTTAACCAGCGAAAATAAAAACTCACAGTTTATATTTTTTAAATTCATTCACACGCAGTTCTCATCGATTTCTCATCACATAATAAACCGCCTAGATTACGACGGTTTATTATGATACATATCATTTAGGAGAATCCCTGTCAATTTCGGGATTCTCTGGCTCTGAGGGTTCTCCGTCATCTGGATAAATTGGTTTATCTTCTCCAGGGAAGGGTAAATCTTCAGGTATCGGTTCAACTATATCAGGACGGTCTGTCATAAAACCACCTTTAACTTACTAAGAAAACAACAAAGCATTATGTTTACTTTTGTGTTTTTTTAGTTTTATTCTTTTCCTCATCATCATTTTTTCTATCCTTGTTCTTAGATTGATCAGAAGATATGTTCATTGAGTAAAATTTCATGGAAAACTCCAATTTATTTTCCAGCACGTCGCTGTGGTTATAGTATAGTAAAAAAAACCATAAAGAATTAACGAGGCGGTTATTATCTCGGACAAACACGTTCATGTCATTAATTAATGGGAAATTAAAAAAACACACTTACAATTAATTTACATGATCCGATAGGGCGAGATTATTTTTATGCTTTCTAATTACCCGCATCGCTTCCAACCGGCCTCTGCCTTTTTATCTCTTCAATTTATCTAATCCCTGCAAGTTGGTTGTTTGCCTTCTCTATTGCTGCAAGAAGAGGTTCAATCCAGATTACGATCTCGCAGTACGTCAGCGCACTGGAGGTAATGGAGCTACCACCGGCTGGGTCAGCGTTCCCGGTATCGGGGTGTATTGCGCTGGTACGTAAACTGTTCGCATAGTTGTCTGATGTTCTTTCACTCAAATGGTCGCAAGTAAGCGAGGAAGGCATTTTTATTCAGCAAGGAAAGACCGGGACTAAGCAAATAAAGGTCTGGACCGAACGGCTTCATAACGCCATCGAACTTGCAAAGACTTTGGACGGACGGGAAACGGTCATCTGTAGCAGGAAAAAAACCAGATAGAAAACTGCCGTGTACTTTTCATGATCTCAAAGCCAAGGGAATATCGGATTACGAAGGCTAGAGTAAGTAAAAGCAAGTATTCTCAGGTCACAAAACTGAAAGCCAGGTTGTGGTTTATGACAGAAAAGTGAAAATTTCTCCCACATTGGATCTTCCAGTATTGGGCAAATCAGAAGATGGTGATGGCGAGTTTTATACCAAGTGAATATACCAACACTATACCAAGTGTGACATGAGTCGTTGAAAGGAAGTGTGCTAAGTGTTTGAATAGTGGCGGAGAGAGGGGGATTTGAACCCCCGGTAGAGTTACCCCTACTCCGGTTTTCGAGACCGGTCCATTCAGCCGCTCTGGCATCTCTCCGTTTTGGCGGTTGCCATGATGCCAGGTAATTTGGCATTTTAACAGACCCAGTTCCGTCAATTTCGTTCAAGTGACGAGTTTGCGAGCAAAACGATGATTAAGTGGCCCTGGAAAGAACAAGAAGCAACCCGGAGTGACGATTGGCCGTGGGACGACGCCCTGGCTATTCCCCTTTTGGTGAATCTCACCGAGCAAGAACAAGCCAGACTTATTGCCCTGGCCGAGCGCTTTTTACAACAAAAAAGATTAGTCGCTCTTCAGGGGTTTGAGCTGGACCCGCTAAAAAGTGCGCGCATTGCTCTGCTATTCTGTTTACCTGTTCTGGAAATGGGGATTGAGTGGCTTGACGGGTTTCATGAAGTTCTCATCTACCCTGCCCCATTTGTCGTAGACGATGAATGGGAAGACGATATTGGGCTGGTGCATAATCAACGCGTGGTACAGTCCGGGCAGAGTTGGCAACAAGGCCCGATAATCCTCAACTGGCTTGATATTCAGGATTCCTTTGATGCCTCCGGCTTTAATCTGATCATCCATGAAGTGGCGCACAAGCTTGATATGCGTAATGGCGATCGTGCCAGCGGTATTCCGGCGATTCCCCTACGCGATATCGCCGGTTGGGAACACGACCTGCATGCTGCAATGAACAATATTCAGGATGAGATCGATCTGGTTGGAGAAACTGCGTGCAGTATAGATGCCTACGCAGCGACCGATCCTGCTGAATGCTTTGCCGTGCTATCCGAGTATTTTTTCAGTGCTCCTGAATTATTTGCTCCGCGTTTTCCTGCCTTATGGCAGCGTTTCATCCAGTTTTATCGCCAGAACCCCATGGAGCGGTTACGCGATACCCGGGGAGACGACGATTATCGCTCACCAAACACGCATTAACACTGAATTTGAAGATTAATTAACCAATTGAAATGACGCGCTAATTTTACTGTTGACACCTCATGATGAGGTCAGTAATATGCGCCTCGTTCACACGATTCCTCTGTAGTTCAGTCGGTAGAACGGCGGACTGTTAATCCGTATGTCACTGGTTCGAGTCCAGTCAGAGGAGCCAAATTTAAGAAGCCCGCTTAAGGAAACTTAAGCGGGCTTTTTGCTTTTCACGTCTGTATAAAAGCTGCCTCTATAAGCGCTCAGTCTGCCATAACTCCCCATTCCATGCCGCATCACATCGTTGATTAAAGTTGTGTAAATGTAAATCGTTTAAACTTTGCAATTATTGTAAGTGCTAGTGATTATCATTTATTGTACGCGAGCCAAAAGAACGAGCCCCGACTCGGTTCACTGTATGTTCCAATTACTCTGGGATAAAAACGATGAATGCTCTGACTCGCACCGGATTGCGCCGTATCACGCTTGCCTCTGCCCTCCTCTTCTCTGTCAGCCTGCCGGCTTTCGCTCAGGAAACGTTAACGCTTTACACCACCCGTGAACCGGGCCTGATCCAGCCTTTACTTGATAGCTGGACTAAAACCAGCGGTATCAAAGTAAGTACGGTCTATATCAAAGACGGTATGCTTGAGCGTGTTAAGGCGGAAGGCAAAAACTCCCCTGCCGACCTGCTGATGACCGTCGATGCCGGAAATCTCATCGATTTAGTTGAAGCCGGCGTCACCCAGCCGGTAGAGTCAGAAGCGCTGAAAGCCGCCATTCCGGCGAATCTGCGCGGCGCGGATAATCAGTGGTTTGCGCTTTCTATGCGCGCCCGCGTACTGTATGCCGAGAAGTCGCTGCCAATCGATAACTGGCATTACGAACAGCTCGCCAGCCCAGAATACAAAGGCAAAGTTTGTATTCGTTCCGGTCAGCACCCCTACAACACGGCGCTGATCGCCGCGATGATTGCCCATCATGGTGAAGCTAAAACCGAAGAATGGCTGCGCGGCGTGAAGGCTAACCTGGCGCGTAAAGCCACCGGCGGCGATCGCGATGTTGCCCGCGATATCCTCGGTGGAATTTGTGATATTGGTCTGGCCAACTCCTATTATGTCGGCCATATGAAAAACGCCAAAGAAGGCAGCGATGCTCGTCAGTGGGGCGATGCCATTAAAGTCGTTAAACCCACCTTTGAAAATGGCGGTACGCACGTCAACATCAGCGGCGCTGCCGTTGCCCGCTATGCGCCAAATAAAGCCGATGCCGTTAAGCTGATGGAATATCTGGTTTCCGCGCCTGCCCAGCAGCAGTATGCGAAAGCGAACTTCGAATATCCGGTACTGAAAGGCGTAACGCTTGACCCGGTCATTAGCGCCACAATCGGTGAAATCGACGTCGATAAAACACCGCTCACAGAGATCGTGAAGTATCGTAAACAAGCTAGCCTGCTGGTAGATAAAGTTGGATTCGATCAATAAATCGCTGCAGTTTCCGACGTTACGCGGCCTGGTTTCCGGGCCGCAGTCATTATTAACGCCGTTGCATCTTGGCGCGCTGTGCGTCGCACTTGGCGTCCTGACCCCCATCGTTGCGCTGATCTGGCAGGCCACTCAGGCTGATTTATCCCACTGGGATAATCTTATGACATATGTACTGCCTTCAGCGCTAAAAAACACCGTGCTGTTGCTAGCGGGTGTCGCGATAATGGTTGGCGTCATTGGCGTAGGCAGCGCATGGGCGGTAACGGCATGGGATTTCCCTGGGCGAAAAATTCTCAGTTGGGCGCTGCTGTTGCCGCTGGCAATGCCGACCTACATCGTTGCCTTTGCATGGCTCGATCTGCTGCATCCGATTGGCCCGTTGCAAACCTTTATCCGTTTTATACTGGGCTTTGACAACCCGCGACAGTTCCGCCTGCCCGATTTACGTTCCCTTTCCGGCGCAATAATCCTGCTCGGATTAGTACTTTATCCTTACGTGTACCTGACAACCCGCGCCATGTTTATCAGCCAGCCGGCCCATCTATTGGAAGCAGCGCGTACGTTGGGATGCAGCGCGACCGGGACCTTTTTTCGTGTTGCACTCCCCATGGCACGCCCGGCACTGGCCGTCGGGATCAGTCTGGCGCTGCTGGAGACGCTTAACGATATTGGCGCGTCGGAATTTCTCGGGGTACAAACGTTAACCGTTACCGTATACACCACATGGATCTCTCGCTCTGATTTATCTGCCGCAGCGCAAATCGCCTGCATAATGCTGATGTTTATATTCTTTATTCTGACGCTGGAATTTTATGGCCGCAGAAAACAGGGATTCAGCAGCCGTAGCCTGCGGGAAATTCAACCCACCCGCGTGCAAGGCTGGCGTGGCTGGCTACTCGGTGTCGTTATTTCGCTGCCGGTTGTGCTGGGCTTTCTGGCCCCGGTGCTGTTTTTAATCTGGGAAAGCGCCAAACGTATAGGTGACGAGAGCCCTATATCCTCCTCGTTACTGGCTGCATTACGAAATACGTTATCACTGGCCGCGGGAACCACGTTGGTGGTGGTTTGCGTCAGTATGTTGGTGGCCTGGAGCGCGCGGCATAGCGCCGCAGATAACGCGATGCCAGGATTTCGCCGTGGTGTGATGCGTCTGGCTTCTTTAGGCTACGCGGTTCCCGGTACAATTCTGGCGATTGGTTTTTTAACCCCCGCGATGGCAGTCGACCGCTGGCTGGCAGATTTACTGGATGTTCGCGGCCTGCCGCTGATGTCCGCCGGGATCCTGCTGGTAATTTGTTGTGCCATGCGTTTCCAGGCGATTGCTATCGGCGCACTGGATTCCGGCCTGGGCCGCATTCCGCCTTCGCTGGAGCAGGCTTCTCGTCTGTTGGGTGAGAATGGTGCGGGCACATTTGCACGGGTTCATTTTCCATTGCTGCGCCCGGCGTTAGTGAGTAGCGCCCTGCTGGTTTTTGCCGATGCCATGAAAGAACTGCCAACAACGTTGCTGTTGCGCCCGGTAAACTTCGAAACGCTGGCAACGTTGCTGTATGCAGAAGCCGCCCGTGGAACCTATGAAGAAGGTGCTATCGCCGCGCTAATGATTGTTTTAGCTGGCACGCTACCGGTTATTTTGTTGGTGCGTCACCAGATGACTCGCCGTGGTTAAGAGAGTAACAATGTCAGAAATTGCATTACGACTCCAGGATGTGCATGTTGCCTACGGCAACAGTCAGCAATCGGTGCTGAGCGGGTTTTCAATGTCGGTACGTAAAGGAGAGATCGCCTGTCTACTGGGCGCTTCAGGTTGCGGAAAAACCACAGTGTTACGCGCTGTTGCCGGATTTGAACGGCTGCGAAGCGGAGAGATCTATGTGTCGCAGCGCCGCGTTGCCGGTTCCGGTGTTCATCTGCCGCCGGAAAAACGGCATGTCGGCATGGTCTTTCAGGAATATGCGTTATTCCCTCACCTGACCGCGCAACAAAACGTGGCCTTTGGGTTACGACGTATGCCGCGTGAGCAGCAGCAGGTCCGGGTGGCGGAACTGTTAAAAATGGTGGAGTTGCACAGTCATGCCAGCCGTTATCCGCATGAACTGTCCGGCGGTCAACAGCAGCGTATCGCTCTTGCGCGCGCGCTGGCGCCGCATCCGGAAATCCTGCTGCTCGATGAGCCTTTCTCCAGCCTTGATAAGCGCACGCGTGAGCGTCTTGGCAACGAGGTACGGGATATTTTGCGTGCCGCCGGGCAAACGGCACTGCTGGTTACACACAGCGAACACGAGGCGCAGCTAATGGCAGACCATATTGGCGTGGTAAAAAAGGGACAATATCAAATTAAAAAAGCGACCCACCCAGACTAAAGGTCACAGGGTCGCCTTGAAAATTAGTAATGGGTCTGAATCAGACTGATATTCACCGGCATGCCGGAGCGTCTTTCCAGTGCCTGATTTCCGCGACTCATATCCACGTCATTCCCGCTGATGAAGGTGCGCAGCGCGGGGGTGACTGGCAAGGGAACTTTTCTGTCAGACTCGTATTCCGACCGGTTTCGTGACAGTGGTTCATGCACTTCCACCCAGCGACTACCGTCCGGCTCTACGCTGTATTTCACCGGTCGGTCTATCAGTTGCACACGCGTCCCTACCGGTACGGTATCAAACAGATATTTAATGTCGTCATTACGCAAACGGATACACCCCTGACTTACCCGCAGACCAATACCGAAATTCGCATTTGTGCCATGAATGGCATAAAGCCTGCCGATATAAATCGCATACAGTCCCATCGGGTTATCTGGCCCGGCAGGAACAAACGCCGGCAGGCTTTCCCCACGTGCTGCGTATTCGCGCCGGGTATTCGGCGTAGGCGTCCAGCTTGGTGCTTCCTGCTTACGTTCTACCGCCGTCACCCAGTTACGCGGCGTTTCTCTGCCCGCCTGGCCAATGCCAATGGGTAAAACCTCAACCGTATTGCTGCCAGCGGGATAATAGTAAAGGCGCATTTCTGCGACGTTGATTACGATCCCCTCGCGTACAGTATCCGGTAATATCAGTTGCTGTGGCACAACCAGCGTCGAGCCAGACTTAGGCAGAAAAACATCCACGCCGGGATTGGCCTCCAGCATATTGCTCAACCCCTGTCCGTACTGCGCGGCAAAAGCTTCCAACGGCTGAGTGTTTCCTGAAGGTACCGTAATGGTCAAAGGGCTCCCCACCAGGCGACTGCCTTCAGGCGGGAGCGGATAACTCACCGCCTGCGCGCTCTGACTCACGAGCAGCATAATGAGTGAACAAAGCAGTTTTACACGACGCATTTTTTTCCTTTCCTTCGCCGCAGCAGATATCCGTTAATTATAGCTTTTATTATCTGTTTTAGTGGGTTACGCCTAAAATCCGCATAAAAAAACCCGCCATAAGGCGGGATCAGGAACTCACGTAACTATGCTTCCTTACCATCCGGAAGCACAATGTTGCTGGCGGCAAGCTGCCCCATGTTGTTGTACATTGCACAGGCGGCTTCAACGAGCGGCATCGCCAGCGCGGCCCCGCTGCCTTCGCCCAAACGCATCCCCATATTGAGATACGGCTCCAGTTCAAGATGCGCCAGCGCGGTGCGAGCCCCCTTCTCGGCGGAGAAATGTGACGGGATCAGGTAAGGTTTAATCTGCGGCGCAATCTGGCAGGCCGCCAGCGCAGCGGAATAAGAGAGAAAACCGTCCAGCACGACCGGCAGGCCGCAGGAGGCCGCCCCCAACATCACACCCGCCATGCCGACCAGATCAAACCCGCCTACCTTAGCCAGCACATCGATACCGTCATTGCGATCCGGTTGATTGACGGCAATTGCTCGCCGCACAACATCGACTTTATTGCCTACTCTTGAAAGCGGCAGGTTAGCGCCGATACCCACCACATCCTCGGCATCGCTGCCGGTCAGCACGCTGACGATTGCCGCCGCTGGTGTCGTATTTGCCATACCAAGTTCACCGACGCCAAACAGCGTTACGCCATCTTTGGCCAGCTCATGGGTATAGCGGATAACCTCCAGCAGCAGCTCCTCGGCCTGCGAACGACTCATCGCCGGGCCTTGTGCAATATTGCCGCAGCCGCGCGCCACGCGCATATTCACCACGCCAGGGATAAGCTCAGCATCGATGCCGACATCAATCACATGTACCTTTGCCCCCGCCTGAGCGGCCAGCACACAAACGCCTGTCGTGCCACGCGTCATATTAGCAGCCTGAATAGCCGTGACGATTTTAGGCGAAACGGCAACCCCTTCATCCCATACACCGTGATCGGCGCACATCACCAGCATCGCTTTGCCATTCACATGCGGTACGCCCTTCAGACCCGGCATTCCGGCCAGTTGCACGGCGAGCGACTCGAGTCGACCAAGACTTCCTGGCGGTTTAAGCAAGCCATCGACATGCTGCTGTGCACGCAGCATCGCAGCACTATCAGGTGAAGGGATTGCGTGGAGTAAAGAGGTTAAAGTCTGCATAAGGGTTCCAGTATGTTGGCTGACTCAGAGCAGAGCCAGCAGGAAAATCAACTCGCCAAGTTCAATGGCTGCGCCCAGCGTATCGCCGGTCTGCCCACCCAACGTGCGTTTTAATAACTGCCCAAGAATAAAAATCGCCACTATCGTGATAACCAGCGCCGCCACGCCGCGCATGCCAGGAAGAAGCACGGCAGCCAGGATCGCCGCAAATCCCAACGTGACGCAGGTTTGACGCCCGGTGACTTTACCGATAAAGACGTTGCCCAGCCCTTCTTCGCGGGCGTAGCGATGTCGATACATCAGTAAAACAGCGGTACCCCGCCCGGCGACACAAGCGGCTGCAAGCGCCGCCAGCATCGGTGTACCCCGCAAAGCCAGTTCGCTCACCACCAGCACTTTCGCCAGCAACACGAAAATTAACGCCAGTCCACCGTGGGTCCCCAGGCGGCTGTCACGCATG
This sequence comes from Citrobacter sp. S46_ASV_140, assembly GCF_018919545.1. NCBI lineage: Bacteria > Pseudomonadati > Pseudomonadota > Gammaproteobacteria > Enterobacterales > Enterobacteriaceae > Citrobacter > Citrobacter sp. S46_ASV_140. Next base: position 42,218 of record NZ_JAHLRC010000025.1, on the reverse strand, counting down.
ATTTCCAGCATCCGCTCGCGTCGACGGGCCGAAAAAATACCGTCACAGGTATCCGCCAGACCGTCGAGATGGAATCCCCCGGTCAATAACGCCAGCGTGAGGACTGCAAACAGGGCCGCCAACGGCACCCCACACCAGGGCTGCAGCGCCATAAAGACCAGCCCCGTCAGCCCTCCCAGCACCACGCCAATTAGCGGGAACATCACAATGCCACGTGAATAGTGCTCGAAATCCAGTCCTTGCGACCAGCGAGCAGGAACGGGCAAGCGACTAATAAAAGAGAGCATTGCCCAGAACAACTTACTCATTTAATTTTGACTCCAATTCCTGATACCACCAGCCAGACCTCATCAGCCGCCGCCGCCAGTCGCTGGTTCACGCGTCCTGCAATATCGCGAAAATGCCGTGCCAGACGGTTCTCCGGAACAATCCCCATTCCGACTTCGTTAGTGACCAGCACAACCTTCGCCGGACAACGCTGACAGGCCGCAATCAGCGAACGAATTTCATCCTCAATAGATTGCTCCATCGCCGCGTAATCCCAGCTATCCGGGTCGCTGTCACCGCCCAGCGCAAACAGCAGGTTGGTCACCATCGTGGTGATGCACTCCAGCAGAATGGCTTCTTGTGGATCGTTTGCTGCCGTAATCAGTTCATCGAGATGTTGCCAGCGTTCGGCTGTCCGCCAGTGCGCAGGACGTCCGTCACGATGATGCTGAATTCGCGCAGCCATCTCCTCATCAAAAATCTGCGAAGTCGCGATATACAAAACGTTTGGAGAGTCTGCGATCAGCGCTTCCGCATGCCGACTCTTGCCGCTTCGCGCGCCGCCAGTCACCAGAATCATCATACTGGCTCCCGGTGTTGCTGCATGATGGTATAAATTTTCTCAATATCGATGTGTTGCCGCATCGCATCCGCCAGCAGATCAAACTGCTGCGATTTATATTGCGCGTAATGGAAGGTGGAATCCAGCGGCGCTAACCCTTTACGTTCTCGCAGGCCATTAACCAGCGCACGGGTAAATTCATCGCTGTCGAACAGACCGTGAAGATAGGTGCCGAACGCCAGGCCATCGGCAGTGACCGCGCCATCAGCCACGTTGCCACCGTCTTTACGCAGCGTCATCACCGACCGGCATTCCTCGGTTAATGCCGTTTCGCCCATATGAATTTCATAACCGCGTACGGATAATCCCGCGGTACCCGCCAGCCAGTCCGGCAGCGAGGAGGACATTTGTCCCTCAACCAGGGTCGTGGTTTTGTGCTGGGCAAAATGCGTTACGGTATTGAGCAAGCCCAGACCCGGCAACGTACCGAGTCCTGACTCAACTTCATCAATGATGGTTTCGCCGAGCATTTGATAGCCACCGCAAATCCCCACCACGGGTACGTTATTACGATGTAATTGCACCACGCCATGCGCCATCCCGCTTTCACGCAGCCACACCAGATCGCCCAGGGTGTTTTTGCTGCCGGGTAGAATCACCAGATCGGCCCCCGCCAACTCTTCAGGCTGGCGAACATAGCGCACGCGCACATCCGGCTGTGCGGCAAGCGCATTGAAATCAGTAAAGTTAGAAATGTGTGGTATTTGAACAACGGCGATATCGATGTCGCGTTTGTCTGTGCGCAAATATTTGCCCTTTTGCAGCGCAACGCCATCTTCATCTTCCAGATCAACGTCCAGCCATGGCATGACGCCCAGGACCGGAACGCCGGTCAGCGCTTCAATTTGCTCAATCCCGGAATACAGCAACGCCACATCACCGCGAAACTTATTGATGATCACCCCTTTTACCCTGGCGCGTTCATGGTCGTGCAGTAGCGCCAGCGTGCCGTAAATGGAGGCGAACACCCCGCCGCGGTCGATATCCGCCACCAGGACGACAGGGCACTGTGCCATTTCAGCCATCCCCATATTGACGATATCGCGATCGCGCAGGTTAATCTCAGCCGGGCTTCCCGCCCCTTCCAGTACCAGCACATCGAACTCCTGCGCCAGACTGTTATAAACAGACAGGATTTGATCCCGTAGTTTCGGTTTGTACTCGTGGTAGCTCACCGCATCCATATCGGTTGCCACTTTGCCCATCAGCACAACCTGCGCTTTACGATCGCTGGTCGGCTTAAGCAGCACCGGATTCATACGCACATCTGGCGTAATACCGGCGGCCTCAGCCTGAAAAATTTGCGCGCGGCCCATCTCTTTGCCCTCTGGCGTAATGCCAGAGTTCAGCGCCATGTTCTGCGATTTGAACGGTGCGGTACGCAGTCCATCCTGATAAAAAATTCGACACAGACCGGCGACCAACACGCTTTTACCTACATCAGATGCCGTTCCCTGCAACATTATTGCCTGCGTCATGACGCCTCCTTCAGTGCGTTCTCTCGCATACAGCTAAAAAATTCAGCCTCTGTTTTACACAGCGGGAAGCCCAGCTCGGTATGCAGCTTCACCAGCCAGGGCTGAGTTAATCCCGCTTGTTCAATAAGATCCGTCCGGGCAAACACATCACCCGGCGAGCCGTGTGTTAGCACTTCACCCCGGCGTAAAACGTACACTGCATCGCTGACTTCATAGATAAGATCGATATCATGGCTGGAGATAACCACGTGGTTTCCTTGCGCTACGATGCGTTTGATTATCTCAATCATCTGCGTGCGGCCTGATGGGTCAAGGCCCGCAGTAGGTTCATCCAGTAGCAAATACTGCGCCTGCAACACCAACGCCCCGGCAATCGCCACACGTTTTTTTTGCCCGTGACTTAAACACTGAATTGGTTGATGGCGAAAATGCTGGGCATCAACCAGCGTGAGCGCATCATCCACCCGGCGGGAGATTTCAGCTTCATCCACCCCAAGGTTGCGCAGGCTGAAGGCAATATCGCTGTCGATATCGGTATAAAAAATTTGCTGGTCGGGATCCTGAAATACGGTTGCCACCTGCTGACGCAGCGCCAGCAGGCCGCGCTTGCTGTAATCCAGCGGTTTGCCTTGCCACATCACCGCGCCTTCCTCCGGGCGCAGTAAACCACTCAGGTTCATAAACAGCGTGGATTTCCCGCAGCCATTAGCACCGACCAGCCCGGTGACGGCATGCGTTGAAAAGTCCAGCGTTAGCCCTTTGAGGATCGGGTCATCCTGATAGCGAAACCAAAGCGCTGAAGTGGCAAGCATACTTTTCCTTACAGGTGAAAATCACCCTGATACAGTTTGATATCCAGTGTGGTGGTCATTTGCTGGTAGCGGATCAACACGCGGGTAAACAGCAATCCCACCAGCATCGCCAGCGAGCGATAGCCCAACGGCAAGCTACGATAACCAAAACGTAGCGTTTGTGCGCGATGAATAGCCAGCGCCTCGTCTAACAGGATAAAAATAAAGCGCCAGGTTAGCAGGATCTGCTCAGTGAGCAGGCGAGGAACGTGCGCGCGTTTGAGTAAGATAATCAATTGCGGAAACGGCAGATTCAGTACCAGCCAGAACGTCGCCGCCAGCGCAGCCAGGCTGCGCCAAAAGGTTTCATTGGCGGTGACAAGCCCTGGCGCGCTAACGCCTAACCAATAGTTTCCAACGGGGATGCTGGCCAGCAGCGTCTGCGGATCGCGGCTAAAACTAAACAGAATGGTCACGACGCCGACCGTCAGAAAACCAAACGGTAATGCCATCCAGCGACACCAGCGCCAGAAGGAAATGCGCAGCAGCCAGCAGCTCAGCGCGGCAATCAGTAACAGCTCAATACCCTGCCCCAACGGGGGCAGAGTAAACGCCAGAATCATCATCATCAGCCAGAGCAGAAATTTCCGCACGGGTGAGACATGAAACCAGCGGCTTTGATAGCTAAGCCTGTCAAGCCCGGTCATCACGGCGTTGCCTGCCCTTGGTGTAACCCAGAATGTAGAAAATCACGGCTGCGCCCAGCGATCCCTGAAGCGTAAACAGCAGGCTTTCAATCTCACCGCTTGCCGGTTCATACAACGGCTGGAACCACGGCTCATAATGTGGGGCAATTGCCTGAATCTGACTCTCCGCCTCACCGTCTGAGCCGCCGTACTCTCCACCATGGTTGATAAAGAACGGCAGGATCACCAGCGCCACTACCATCCCTAACAAAATCAGCGTCTTTTTCATCGTTAATGTCCTTGAGCGGTAATCAACTGCCGTTTGGTTAACTGGTCATAAATCATTACGGTGAGCAGACCTTCCGCTATCGCAATTGGGATCTGCGTCAGGCAGAAAATCCCCATGAACTTGATGATTGACCCCGTAGCACCGGCGGATGGGTCCGGGAACGCCACGCCCAGTTGCACCGAGGTCACGAAATAGGTGACGAGATCCGCCAGCATCGCGCACAGGAAGACGCAAACATCACGACGCAACCCCGCACGGCAGGCCATTTTCCATACCATGTAACCCACTACCGGGCCAATCACCGCCATCGACATGCCGTTAGCGCCAAGCGTTGTCAAACCACCGTGCGCCAGTAACAGCGCCTGGAACAGCAGGACGATTGCCCCGAGGATTGCCACCACGCCCGGTCCAAACAGGATAACCGCCAGGCCTACCCCGGTAGGGTGCGAACAACTTCCGGTAACAGAAGGAATTTTCAGCGCCGACAGCACAAAAATAAACGCGCCGCACAGAGCCAGTAATACTTTTTGGTGACTATCTTCCTGCACGATTTGGCGCAGCCGCACCAGCCCGTACCACAGGCACGGCAAAAACAGCAGCCACCAGGCCAGCGCCCACATCGGCGGCAAGAAACCTTCCATTATGTGCATGGCGAACGCTTGTTCAGGAACAACCATCAGTAATAGCGCCGCAGCCAACCCGCTGAAAGACAGCTGTTTTAGCTGTTGTTCAAGCTTCATTGTGCATACTCCCACTGTTTATTGACCAGAATGGTCGAGAAATAAGGCAGCGGCTGATCGTCGCTCACCTCATCGAGATGACGCCAGCACTGTTCACCCGGCAGCGTGGCTTCAGACATCATCAATGCACAGCCCAACAAACTCTCTTGTTGCAGCAGCGCTTTGATGCGCGCAAAACGACCGTATACCTTCATCAGCACCAGACTGTCATGCTGCTTTAACGCCTGCTGGATTTCCGCTTCCGGCGCGGTACAGGAGACCACGGCCAGTGACTGTTGCTCCATGGCGAGCGGCGTTTTTGAGCGCGCGGCAATCGCAGCAAAAGAGGTCACGCCCGGGACGATTTCTAACCAGTCAGGACAGCCAATACGCTGGAGTAAAAAAACCCAGGTGCTGAACAGCATGGCGTCGCCGAGTGTAATAAAGCCCACCTGCTTACCCGCTTCGACTTCCTGAACCAGTGCGGCCGCAACGTCATCCCATACAGCCTCTTTTTCGGCGCTGTCAGCACTCATAGGAAAATGGCAGCAGCGAACTTCGGTCTGCTCGCCGATATATTCACGTACGATCGACAGCGCCAGACTGTCGCCACCTTTACGCCCGGCGGGCGCATAGAGAATATCCAGCGTACCCAGCGTGCGTGCGGCCCGCACGGTGATAAGATCGGAAGCGCCTGGCCCGGTGCTTAATGCGTACAGTTTTCCGCTCATGCTGCTTCCTCCAGCGCAACATTAAGCGCCTGTTGTAAATGCGCCACGAACATAGCGCGAACCGCCGGATTCTCACCCAGACCACTGAGCCACGGCGTAGCCGGTATCCCGGCCGCATTGAACAATGTTTTCCAGGAATCCTCTTCGTCAGAGGCCATATCATTGATGGCATGATCGCCAGCAACTAACATCAGCGGCATCAGATGCACCGCCGTCACCCCTTCCTGAGACAAACTTTCAATCAGCACATCGACTTCCGGGTAGCTTTCCACCGCCCCAACCCGCGCCGGGTAGCGCTGTGCCGTCATCATATGGTCGAGGCAGGCATAGGCAGCAAAGGCATGATGGCTGGCACCGTGTCCCATAAACACCACTTTTTCATTTTCGCCAAGCACTGGCATTTGCTGTTGCAGCGCCAGCATCAGCTGGGCGTAATCGTCATGGCTGCTCAGCAGCGGAACACCCAGCGTCAGGCGAGAAAAAAGCGGGCGCATGCTTTGCACTTCGCGGACAATTTTTTCGTATTCATCACCGTTGATAATGTGCAACGACTGAATAGCCACGTCCTGATACCCCTGCTCCGCCAGCTTTTGCAGTGCCTGCAGCGGCGTGTCGATCTCAATGCCGTCGCGCTGCTTGAGCTTGCGGATAATCATCCCGGAGGTAAACGCCCGAAACAGGTCGCGGTCAGGGCAACTGGCTGCGAGATCGCTCTCGCAAGCCACAATATTTTTCTCACAGGTGTCGTGATAGCTGGTGCCAAAGCTGACCACCAGAAGCGCCTTTTTCATCTCTAACTCCTTAAGCCGCGGCCAGCCAGCGCGTTAAACGCGCCCCAAAGGCGGCCTGACTTTCCAGTAACTCTTCTCCCGTCACCAACGGTGCCGGACGTGTAATCACGATGCAGGGGATACCAGCATCCAGACAGGGTTGAACTTTTTCCTGATAACCACCTTCCGCACCGGATGCCTTAGTGATCACCACATCAGCCTGACACTGGCGATAAAACGCAGCGTTGAACTCGGCGCTAAACGGCCCGCACAATGCAAAAATCTCACCGACGCCAAATCCCAGGTCCGCGCATTGCTGAATAACCTCGGGTACAGGTAGGACGCGCGCCAGCAGCGTTTTTTCAGGCAACCCTTCGCGCCAGATAGCCAGATCTTTACTGCCGGTCGTCAGCAGCACGCGGTCGCCGAAACGGCGCGCAACCTCGCAGGCTTGCTGAATACTCTGAACGGTATGAAGCTGCGGGTGAGTTAAACCGCTCAACTGCTCAGGACGTTGATAGCGGCTCAGCAGTACCCCCGCCGCTTCGCAGGCGTTCATGATGTTGCGGCTCACCACCTCGGCATACGGATGCGAGGCGTCTATCACCCAGCGCGTCCGATTTTCCTGTAGCCAGGCAATCATTTGTTCGCGCTCCAGACGCCCGCAGCGCACCTGACCTTTGATATCTCCCGCCAGCTGCTTCCCCGTTGGCGTCGCAACTGACAGGGTGTAGGCCACATTGGCTGCGTCCAGTTGCTGGCACAGCATGCGCGCATCGCTGGTACCGCCCATGACCAACACATCACCGTAATTCACAGCACATAACCTCGTGGCGTGATCATCAGACCGTCCTGAACATAGGTTGTTTTGTTGCCAACAATCACAAGGCTGGTCATATCAACCGGTTCAAAGTCCATTTCACCCAGGGTGGTCAACCATTTTTCCTGTTTTTTACGTCCGGCTGACTTCACAATACCCACCGGCGTTTGCGCGCTCTTGCTGGCAGAAAGCAGCTCAAATGCGCGCGCCAGATGTCCTTCGCGACCCCGACTGCGCGGGTTGTAGAAACAGATTACAAAGTCTGCTTCGCCGGCAGCCACTATGCGTTTTTCGATAACTGGCCACGGAGTTAACAGATCGCTCAAGCTGATGTGGCAGAAGTCGTGCATCAACGGCGCACCCAGCAAAGAGGCGGCGGCAATGCTGGCCGTCATTCCAGGGATCAGCCTGACCTCAACGTCTAGCTTTTGCTTGCTGACAAGCTCAAGCACCAGCCCGGCCATACCGTAAATCCCTGCATCACCGCTGCTGATCAGCGCCACATTGTGACCTGCCTGCGCCAGTTCGATCGCCGCCTGGCAGCGTTCAATCTCTTTGCACATCCCGGTTTTGATCACCTGCTTGTCGCCAGTGAACGCTTTTACCAGGTGGGTGTAGGTTTTATAGCCAACGATGATTTCCGCTGCCTGCAATGCTTCAACGGCTTCCATGGTCATCATTGCCTGCGAGCCAGGGCCAATTCCAATTACGCTTAACATCAGTGTGAAACTCCCAAAGTGATAGTGACGCCCTGTTCTCGCAGGGTCTCGCCTAACAGTTTTCCGTGGCTCAGCAGCCAGGCTGCAGGACCGGAAACGCTTCCTGTACCCACCGTTTTGCGAACAAACGATGAGGCCGGAAAACGGTGTTCATGCTCACGCAGCGCGTCAGCAGTAAAGGTTTCGAAAGGAACGCGACAGCACGAAGCCAGTTGGATAAGTCCCTGTTCATCTTTTTTCAGCGTGATACTGCCAATCGCTTTTAGCGCCAGCGGATCGAGCTGCTGGGCTTCGAGTTGCCTGGCAAGCAGCGCGGCCAGCAACGGGAACGGCGTGTCACGACGACAACCAATTCCGGCCACAACACGCTGCGGCACCAGCTTCCAGTGCGGAACCGGCAGATCGGGTAAGTTGGTGCGTAAGGTGATACACACCAGCGCATCCAGTTCAGGAAGCTGATTGAGATCGGTTACCGTGATAAATCCGCGCCGGTCGCAATGACTGACATCCTGCGTCAGTTCATCATCCCACCACAGCCCCACCCGCTTATTACTGACCAGCATCTGATTAACGATCTTCACCGCCGAACGGAAATCACTCATCCGGGCATTCAGTTGAAATGCCAGCGTATCCAGTGCCGCCATATCGTTGACATCCGTCGCCGTGGTGATCACCGGATCGGCGCCCAACATGCCCGCCAGATACCGCGCCAGCGCATTGGCACCGCCCGCGTGACCGGAGAGCAGGCTGATGACATGCTGGGCGCGTTCATCAATGACCACCACCGCCGGATCGCAAAATTTGTCGTTGACCAGCGGGGCCAGCACGCGCACCGCAATGCCGGTCGCACCGATAAAAATCAGCGCCGAGTAATTCGCAAACGCTTCGCGGGCGGTATTCGCAAAGCCGTTTTCGAAAGGAATGAATCCCTCCTCCAGCAGCTTTTCACTGGTAAAACAGGTGACCGGCAGCATGGCCGCCAGACGTTTTGCCAGCGTAACGCCTCCCGGGGTCAGGCAAAAAAGCGCAATTGACTCAGGCTTTACGGTATTCATGGCTAAAGTCCGCCGCATAGAGTTTGGAGTAGTGATACTCCGAGCCCAGGAAATTACCGACCAGAATAAGGGCCGTTTTACGGATGCCCGCATCACGAACCTTGTCGCCAATATCCGCCAGGGTACCGCGCACGGTCTGGCTTTCCGGCCAGGTTGCCTTGTAGATCACCGCCACGGGCGTGGTCGCCGGATAACCGCCTTCAATCAAACGCTCGGCCACACGATGAATACGCTGAACGGACAGATAAATCGCCATAGATGTCTGGTGACTGGCAAATGACTCCAGCTGTTCGCGCTCCGGCACCGGCGTGCGTCCTTCCAGGCGGGTAATGATCAGGCTCTGTGAGACCTCAGGCACGGTATACTCAACGCCCAACTCCGCCGCCGCACCAAGGAATGCGCTGACGCCGGGCACCACCTGCCAGTCAATCCCGCGTTTGGTCAGTTCCTCGCCCTGCTCGCGCACGGAACCGTACAGCGAAACATCGCCGGTTTGCAGACGCACCACGGTCTTACCCGCTTTCACTCCGGCTTCCATCAGATCAAGGATCTGCTCCAGATGCAGTTCAGCGCTGTCGTGGCATTCAGCACCAGCAGGACAATATTCCAGCAGTTCGGTGTTAATCAGCGATCCGGCGTAGATAACAACCTGCGCCTGCTGTAGCAACCGGTAACCTTTGAGGGTAATCAGCTCGCGATCGCCAGGACCTGCGCCAACAAACCACACGCTACGGGGATCAAAAATCTCAGACATGGTTTCCTTCCTTCTGACAGGCGATAACAAATACGGGGTTATTCGGTTTGAAATAGTGACCACTGCCAAGCGTGGTAAGCGAGGAAACCTGTAGCTGCAGGCAATCCACTCCCGGTACGCCAAGATGGTCCAGATGTGCCAGCGCGGTGTTGAGGTTTTCCTGGAGGATGAATGTCATCACCAGCCGCCCTGCGGGATGCAATTGACGCATTGACCAGTCAATCAGTTCAGTCAAATGGCCACCGCTGCCGCCCATGAAAATGGCATCGGCTTTTTCAGCGATGGTCATCGGTGCAACACTGGGAAAAATGTCGATGTTTGCACAGGCAAAATGCTGGCGGTTTTCATCCAATAACCTGAGCGCCGCCGGGTTACGCTCGATTGCCGTCACGCGCAATCCAGGGTATTGCAGCGCGGCTTCTATCGACACGCTGCCGGTTCCTGCGCCAATATCAATCAGGTGACTGGCGCGGTGTAATTCAAGTTTTGAGAGGGCAAGTGCACGTACCGCTTCTTTGGTCATCGGCACTTTCTCTCCACGTAAAAACAGCTCATCTTTCATCAAGGATCACCACTGCATTCATGTCATAGTCGGCGTTAACTTCGTTCACAGGCAGGAAATGGATCCGTTCGTTTTCCATTGCCAGGTTTTCGCCAATCACCATCCAGCGATGTCCCTTGCCTCGTGCAATGAGCTGCTGCGCAATTTCACGCGGGCCACACTGCGCATCTGTCACCATCGCCACCTTGTTATGTCGCGCCAGTTCATCGAAACAGACGCTGCGACCATGGCTACTGGTCAGCCACATATCGTTCATATCAATACCGGACTGCGCACACAGGTACTGCACCGCGCTAATACCGGGAATAATGCGCACATTTTCAATACCGAAATGCGCCACCATGCGCGTCCCGATGCCGTAAAACAGCGGATCGCCAGATGCCAGCACCACAACGCGTTGCTCCTGGTGCGCGCAAATCCAGTTCAAGAGTTCGAGAATATTGGCGCCGAGAACAAACTGTTCACCGGTAAAATCCGGGAATTGCTGCAAATGTCGCTTTCCACCGACCAGAACATCAGCCGTTGCGACCGCTTCACGTGCCGCAGGCGTCATCAAATGCAAACCGGCTGGTCCCATCCCTACAACGGTTAACATTGCATCTCCTCAGCAATCTCTGCGACCGGGCGATTACTTCCAAGCACCTGATTATCAAAAGAGAACATGATGGCGTCACAGGTCGGGGGATTTTTGGTAAAGCGCAACGTTTGCAGGACGCGCATACAGATGCGCTTAGCCAGATGGTTGTAAATGTGCTGAAAACCGTATGCTTCTATGTGTTCCATCGCCGCCTCGGTGGTATCGCAGTCGCTGACCAGCGTGAGCAGTTCCAGCGGCGCACCCAGTAACGCGAGGTGGGCCACCAGCGTTTCCATGCGAGCATCGGCAATATGGCTGTGGGTATGAAAGATCCCCGCCGCAATTTTGACGAGCTTACCAGGGTGTCCCACCAGCACAATTTGTCGGAACCCCAGACGTACGGCTTCTTCAATCATGTAGCCGACAAAATTGCTCATAGTGACCACAACCTGGGTGTCGATCCCCATCTGCTCACGCACAAAACGTTCGCCGTGGTTTCCTGGCACCAGTACGACACGCTCCAGCCCCGCCGCTCGCTTAATTTCCAGTTCCAGCGACAGTGAACGTTTCCAGCTTTCTTCTGACATCGGCGTGACGATCCCAGTCGTACCAATGATCGAAATGCCGCCCAGAATGCCAAGGCGAGAGTTGTAGGTTTTTTGCGCCCGCTCTTCGCCTTCCGGCGCGAAGATTTCAATTTGCGCCCCACGATTCGGACCAATCGCCTCACGAACCGCAGACTCAATGGTCTGGCGAGGTGTGCGATTAATCGCCGAACTGCCCACTGGCAGGCCGATCCCTTTGCGGGTTACCGTGCCAACGCCTTCCCCGCCCTGAAGGGTTATCTCTTTGCTATCGTTTAACGTCACGCGGGCAAAAATCAGCATGCCGTGGGTGGCATCCACATCATCGCCACCGTCTTTGCGGATGGCGGCTATCGCCTGCTGTCCTTCGATATGCGGTGACTCTACGTTCAGACACAGCGTCACACCTGATGGCGTCACGATAGAAACCTGATGGATCAGGTGCTGGCGCAATACCATCAGCGCCGCCACTTTTGCCGCCGCCGTCGCGCACGATCCCGTGGTATATCCTTTACGCAGCGCTTTACCGTTGTGCCACACAGGCGTATCGAAGGACTCGCTCATCGCGCCCCCTGCATGTGATAAAGCATGGCGTTGACGATCGCGGCGGCGACGTTACTTCCCCCTTTACGACCTAACGCAGCAATGGCGGGCAGATTGCTTTGGGTCAGTGCATCTTTGGACTCTTCGGCACCGACGAACCCAACCGGTACGCCAACGACACCACTGACGGCCACATCATGCTCAAGCAGGCGGAACAGCGCTGTCGGCGCGTTGCCAAACACAAACAGCTTTTCACCCTCTTCCTTCACCGCAATGTCAACGGCCGCCATTGACCGGGTAATGCCCTGCTCTTTTGCCGTCCGCACGACCCGCGGGTCGCTGATGTAGCAGCGGCATTCGCCACCGAATTTTGCCAGCAGCGTTTTATTAATCCCGGAAAGGGCCATAGTGGTGTCGGTATAAATCACGCTCGAACGGCTAAGCGCCGCACAGAACTGCTCCAGCACATCACTGGAAAACCACAGAATGTCCAGCCAGTCGAAATCCGCTGTCGTGTGAATAACCCGCTTGATAATGGCTTCATGTAACGGGCTGGCAAACTGATAGTCCGGGCGGGTTTCACGGATGATCTCGCCAATAATGTCGAAACTTTTGGCCTCAATCGCCTGGGGTTGCTGGATATATTGCATTGTGTTGTCCTCAGGCCACACCGACCAGCAGCCACCGCAGCGCAATAAACAGCGCCAGTGCCAGCATCGATGCCACCCACATCAATCGAATCGTATGGGAAATGTCGTCTACCGAAATGTCGCGTTGTGCATCACCGATCCACGGTTTCTCAACGCGCTCGCCAAAGTAGTCATTAGGACCACCCAGACGAATTCCTAATGCCCCGGCAACGGACGCTTCTGACCACGCGCAGTTTGGGCTGCTGTGGTTGTAGCGATCGCGCCAGCCAATCTGCAAAGCACGCGCGCCGTCCTGGCGACATAAAAATGCCGCTACGCCCAGCAGCAGCCAACTTAGTCTCGCGGGAATATAATTTGCGACATCGTCCAGACGAGCGCTGACCATACCGATAGCGCGGTATTTTTCATGTTTGTAGCCCACCATGGAGTCAAGGGTGTTTACCGCTTTGTAGGCCATCGCCAGAGGCGCACCGCCGAGGAGCAAGAAGAACAGCGGCGCGATGATGCCATCAACGGTGTTCTCAGCCACGGTTTCCACTACGCCGCGATTGATCTGCTGTGGCTGTAATTGCGAGGTATCACGTCCCACAATCCATGACAGCTTTTCCCGACTTGCAGCAAGGTTACCGGCACGTAGCGGACGCTCGACATCCTGCGCGGCATTTGCCAGGCAGCGCCCGGCCAGCACGGTAAAGATCATCCAGACTTCCACCACCCAACCAAGCCAGGGATGAATAGAGTGCGCCAGCGCCAGTACTCCCCAGGACACAACCCAGGTCAGCCCCACCACCACAATCCACATCACCGCGCCACCGATGCGTAGCGCACGGTCGCTATGGCAGTAACGCCGAACAACCCGTTGCACCGCAGAAATCAGATTGCCAATCCAGCGTACCGGATGCGGCCAGTTCTGCGGATCGCCGATGATAAAATCAAGCAGCCAGGCAACACACCACGCGAGGATGGTCATAGTGCGCTCCTCGCGGCTGCCAGCCAGTGGTTAAGCATCTGCGGACGTTGAGCAAAATGAACGTGTAGATAGCTGGCGAAGGTATTTCCCACCTGCCAACCGCCGGACCAGGCTTGCAGCGTTTTGCCATCGCGCACTTTGCGACAGTTCATCACCGCGGGGGTTTCAGGGGTAAAATCGGAGTAGTGGAATTCATGTCCGCGCAGCACTTCGCCTTCTGCAGCTAACAACGTTTGCTGCGCGGCCTGCGCTTCGCAGTAGCCAAATCGGGTCAGACGTTTTCCCATTTTGCTGTGACCGGGAATGATATCCGCCATCAGCCAGGTATCACCCTGGCTGTCTTCCAGCGAACTGCCGAGATACATCAGCCCCCCGCACTCGGCATAAATCGCGACACCCTGCTGGTGCGCCGCCCGCAGTTGGTTAAGCATTGCAATATTACGGGCCAACGCCGCAGCATGTAACTCAGGATAGCCCCCCCCCAGCCAGATCATCTGACAGTCGGGTAAACAGGTGTCGTGCAACGGGCTAAAACGGACAATCTTAAGCCCCGTGCGCTCCAGTAGCGTAATGTTGTCCGGGTAGTAGAAATTGAACGCTTCGTCATCGGCGATGGCAAGCGTTAGCCCTGCCCCGGCGTCTGCGGCGGGCAGCGCTGGCCATTCACCCGCAGGAAGCGTGTCTAACTGGCTTAATCTCAGCAGCGCGTCGATATCAAGGGTTTGCTCCAGCGTCGCAGCAAACGCCTGCCACGGCTGCTGGTTGATAACCGACTCACGCGCGGTAACCAAACCCAGATGACGCTCAGGAAGCGCAACGCCTTCCATACGGGGAACGTAGCCTAAGACGGGTACAGCGCAGTAACGCTCAATTGCCACTTTCAGGAGCTGGTAATGCGTTTCGCTGTTAACCCGATTAACAATAACGCCGGCAATATTCAGGGTTGGATCAAAATGCTGAAACCCCATTACCGTCGCGGCGATCGAGGTGGAAACGGCTTTGCCATCAACCAGTAGGATAACCGGACAGCCTAACTGTTTGGCCATCGCGGCGGTGCTGCAGTAGTTTGGGTCGGTGCCATATCCGTCATACAACCCCATAACGCCTTCAATAACGGCGATATCCGCATGTTTCATGTGCTCGCGAAATAAAGCATTCAGGGTGGGGACGGGAAGCATGAAGCTATCAAGATTGCGGGAAGCAGTGCCGCATACCGCGGTATGCCAGCCAGTATCAAGGTAATCGGGGCCTACTTTGCAAGGCTGGACGCTTAAACCGCGTTTTTTCAACAAGCTCAACAAGCCCAGCGTCACCGTGGTTTTACCACAGCCGCTTCCGGTACCTGCAAGAACAAAAGCGTGAAAATTGGCCGCCATACCCTGATCCTGTTCAGGGTGGTAGGGGTGTAAAGATACCCAGTCTCTCGACTGTATGCATCTGAACCACCCACTTCCCACCGAAGTTGTTGGTAGTCACTGACAGGCAGGTCTTCTGGCTTAGCGTCATCCTCACCCGTCCTTCCCAATCTTGCGATCAGTGGTCAATACGGGGTCGTCAGCATCACAGCAGCGGGGGCTGCGGGGGATTCTCACCCCCTTCCCTACCACAAATGTGGCAAACCTGTCAGTTCAAGAGCCTGATTAATTAAGCTCTCTGTTATGAGGTAAATTCACGACCTCATGACAATAATTCAATTTAATATCTTGCCGGGTTCATTCAACCAATTACCTGGCATAAACCCACTTATTCATATGCTCGCATTCTGAATGAAAGTGCCAACAAAGAATAAAGAAAGTCATTCACAGAGACACTGTATCTCATCACAAAAATAAAAACTGGTGCAGTTTATCCCTCTAATACTAATATTTTGTTGCGCTATGACAATTTATTGACTGCTGTCGCTACTTTTCATTTTATAATGACTGGCATAGCGCCCTATATCAAAAATCGGCAATAGCAAAATATTGCCATTTAAGCGGATTCGCCACGTGAAATGACATTTATTTGTTGGCGAAATGCCTGCGGCGTGACCTGATACGTTTGACGAAAAACTTTGCAAAAATAACTGGTTTGCGAAAATCCTAAATTACGCGCAATGCTGGCTATGCTCCAGTCACTGTGGCAAAGCAGCTCTTTTGCACTGGCCATTCGCTGCTGGTTTACCCATGCGTTAAAACCGATACCATGATATTTTTTGAACAATTTGCTGAAATAGTAAGGGCTAAGGTAAACATGAGAGGCGACATCCTCCAGACGCAATTCGTCTGATAAATGCGCATCAATATAGCGCAGTGCTTTTTTCATTTTGCTGTCATGAGGATTGGTGCTGCGGTTAGCGCGTACTGGCTCTGACTGCTGCGGGTTATCTTTGATAACCACAAAATTAAGTTGTTTCTTAAGGCAATTTTCTACGATGAGCTTCAGCAGATCCGCTGAGGCGATGACTCGCGAATAGTCCATTTCCGGTACATTACGAAACTCGTTGACCAGTTCGGGATCGGCTTGCCAGCGGTCATCTACATTCAGAATATCAACCAAACCAACATCGTTACTTAAGCGTACCTGGCCACAAAGCACAAACCCTACGAGGTGCCCCGCAATGACCAGCGGAATTGAGAAGTCGGTAAGTCCGGCGTGACAGCGATAGATGCAGGGTTGATCGGATTTAGAGGCTTCCAGCCCTCCACAGCGATCGCTCATACGACAACGGGTACTGTGCTGAGGATGCTGACGCATCAACTGGCAAAAAGGGGTGAAATTAAAAAGCTCAGAAATTTCATCACCGTGAATATTGACAACCACAACGGCCAGACTGGTGGCCTGCGCAAAATCCTGTGCGATTTTATTAATGAGTTCTGAGTTCAGGGCACTCGCAGAAATCATGATAAAACCTCTCAGTTAATTTATTGTTATAAATAAAACATATTATTCACATTCATTTTCACCCTGCCATCCTGAGCATTGATGAAAGTCGTAATTGAACATAACAAAAGTCTCCCATTCTTGGGAGACTTTTTGGGCAGTTCAGGATACCGGATCACGAAAACAGTTTTTACTTTTCAAAAATAAACTTCTTCTGTGAAGCTAGCTCTCATTTTCGTCCAGCTTACACGTATTACACGGTAAATTTTTGCCAATCAAATAACGATAAATTGCTGCACCCGCGCACGCGCCGATGATAGGGGCCACAATCGGTACAATGAAATAAGGGATATCACGCCCGCCGGTCATCGCAACATCTCCCCACCCGGCCATCCAGGCAAACAATTTAGGACCAAAATCACGCGCCGGATTCATCGCAAATCCGGTTAGCGGACCGGTGGATGCGCCGATAACAGCAACCAGAATACCAATCAGCAATGGCGCCAACGGACCTTTAGGAACGCCGTTACCGTCGTCAGTCAGCGCCATGATCATCCCCATAAGAATGGAGGTAATCACCACTTCGACCAACGCTGCCTGCCAGACGCTGAGCGCCGCCGCAGGATAAGTACTAAAAATACTGGCAAGGTGCAGGCTTTCCAGACTGCCGCGCACCATCTGGTGGGCCGACTCATACTCGGTAAACAGACTGCCGTAGAGCAAATAAGCCAGCAAAGCGCCACCAAAGGCCCCCGCGACCTGCGCCACAGTGTAAGGTAAAACTTTGCGCCCCGGAAAACAGGCAAACAACCACAGTGCGATGGTGATAGCAGGGTTGAGATGCGCGCCAGAAATCCCGGCCGTCAGGTAGACTGCAAGCGAGATCCCCAGCCCCCAAATGATGCAGATCTCCCACAATCCCAGGCTGGCACCTGCGACTTTCAGAGCGCTCAGGCAGCCAATACCAAAAAACAAAAACAGCCCGGTACCCAAAAACTCAGCAATGCATTGCGCTTTTAGTGAATCGTTCATTGTGACACCTTCTAAGCAGAGTTCGTGTCTTTACCAGCGGACTCCTTACTGGCAAGTAGAATACTTCGAGGCTTACTATAAAAGGCCGTATCAGCAAATTGTTGGCATTCTGCGGATAGCTTGCCCTTTAAAATCGTGGCGCAATAGCAAATTCTTGCTACGCACTTTATTAAAACATTAGAGACAATCGGGATTACGCGTATTACACGGACATTTTCAAAACAATAAAATATTGCTATTAGCAGAAATCCGTTTTCAAACCACCATCACAATTTCATTTTTTTCGCATAGCAAATGATATTTATAATGTCACCAGAAAAAGTGTAAATGTGGAACTGACATAACTAAATAATCATATTAATGAAATTTAATATACCCATTAAAAACAACAATTTAAAATAATTAATAGCAATTTTATATCACCTTACCTCTATTATTTTTTCACTCTCAATTTCAAGTCAGCCATTCTTTTTCCTCGCTTCTTTTTATAGTCATGAACATCGGGACAACCCAGGCGAGGTCTTTATGCAACAAGAAGCGTTAGGAATGGTAGAAACCAAAGGCTTGACTGCAGCCATAGAGGCCGCAGATGCAATGGTGAAGTCAGCCAATGTAATGCTGGTCGGCTACGAAAAAATTGGTTCGGGGCTGGTAACAGTCATTGTCCGCGGCGATGTTGGCGCAGTCAAAGCAGCAACAGATGCAGGTGCCGCCGCAGCACGTAATGTGGGAGAAGTGAAAGCCGTACACGTCATCCCACGCCCTCACACCGATGTAGAAAAAATCTTACCGAAGGGAATTAGCTAATGAGCAGCAATGAGCTGGTTGATCAGATCATGGCGCAGGTGATTGCTCGCGTGGCAACGCCGGAACAGCAGGCTATCCCTGAAAATAATCCTCCAACACGAGAAACGGCTATGGCAGAGAAAAGCTGCAGTTTAACGGAGTTTGTCGGTACTGCGATTGGCGACACCGTCGGTCTGGTAATCGCCAACGTGGACAGCGCCCTACTGGACGCAATGAAACTTGAAAAACGGTATCGCTCCATTGGCATCCTTGGCGCGCGTACTGGTGCAGGCCCGCACATCATGGCCGCAGATGAAGCGGTAAAAGCCACCAATACTGAAGTCGTCAGTATTGAGTTGCCACGTGATACCAAAGGCGGTGCGGGTCACGGTTCGCTGATTATTCTCGGCGGCAACGATGTTTCCGACGTGAAACGCGGAATTGAGGTTGCGCTGAAAGAACTGGATCGCACCTTTGGCGATGTGTATGCCAACGAAGCCGGTCACATCGAAATGCAATACACCGCACGCGCCAGCTACGCGCTGGAAAAAGCCTTTGGTGCACCGATTGGCCGTGCCTGTGGCGTAATCGTCGGCGCCCCGGCATCCGTTGGTGTCCTGATGGCTGATACTGCGCTGAAATCCGCCAACGTGGAAGTTGTGGCCTACAGCTCCCCTGCTCATGGCACCAGCTTCAGTAACGAAGCCATTCTGGTCATTTCAGGCGATTCCGGCGCTGTACGTCAGGCCGTTATCTCCGCCCGCGAAATCGGTAAAACCGTACTCGGGACCCTCGGCTCAGAACCGAAAAACGATCGTCCGTCCTACATCTGATATCAGTGAGGCTGATTCATGAGATCGAAAAGATTTGAAGCACTGGCGAAGCGCCCTGTGAATCAGGATGGCTTCGTTAAGGAGTGGATCGAAGAAGGCTTCATTGCGATGGAAAGCCCGAACGACCCTAAACCGTCGATTAAAATCGTCAACGGTACAGTCACAGAACTGGACGGCAAATCCGCCAGTGAATTTGACTTAATTGACCATTTCATTGCCCGCTATGGCATTAACCTGGCGCGCGCTGAAGAAGTCATGGCGATGGACTCAGTAAAACTTGCCAATATGCTTTGCGACCCTAACGTGAAGCGCAAAGACATTGTGCCGCTGACCACCGCAATGACCCCGGCAAAAATTGTCGAAGTGGTGTCCCATATGAACGTCGTTGAGATGATGATGGCCATGCAGAAAATGCGTGCTCGTCGTACACCGTCTCAGCAGGCACACGTCACTAACGTTAAAGATAATCCGGTGCAGATTGCCGCTGATGCGGCTGAAGGCGCCTGGCGCGGATTTGACGAACAAGAAACGACGGTTGCCGTTGCGCGTTATGCACCCTTTAACGCCATTGCGCTGTTAGTCGGCTCACAGGTTGGGCGCCCTGGCGTATTAACCCAGTGCTCGCTGGAAGAGGCGACCGAACTTAAACTCGGTATGTTAGGCCACACCTGTTACGCGGAAACCATCTCTGTCTATGGTACTGAACCCGTCTTTACCGACGGCGATGACACGCCATGGTCGAAAGGTTTCCTCGCCTCTTCCTACGCCTCACGCGGTCTGAAAATGCGCTTTACCTCCGGTTCTGGCTCAGAAGTTCAGATGGGTTACGCCGAAGGTAAATCGATGCTTTACCTTGAAGCCCGCTGTATTTACATCACCAAAGCCGCTGGCGTACAGGGTTTACAAAATGGTTCAGTAAGCTGCATCGGCGTGCCTTCCGCTGTGCCGTCAGGCATTCGTGCGGTGTTAGCTGAAAACCTGATCTGTTCCTCCCTGGATCTGGAGTGTGCCTCCAGCAACGACCAAACCTTTACCCACTCGGATATGCGTCGTACTGCCCGCCTGCTGATGCAGTTCCTGCCGGGTACTGACTTCATCTCTTCCGGTTATTCCGCTGTGCCGAACTACGACAACATGTTTGCGGGTTCGAACGAGGATGCCGAAGATTTTGACGACTACAACGTCCTCCAGCGAGACCTCAAGGTAGATGGGGGTCTGCGTCCGGTTCGTGAAGAAGACGTTATCGCCATTCGTAATAAAGCGGCACGTGCACTGCAGGCCGTTTTTGCCGGGATGGGATTACCGCCAATCACTGATGAAGAAGTGGAAGCGGCGACTTACGCCCACGGTTCGAAAGATATGCCGGAGCGAAACATCGTTGAAGATATCAAGTTTGCGCAAGAGATCATCAATAAAAACCGTAACGGTCTGGAAGTGGTGAAAGCCCTTGCTCAGGGCGGGTTTACCGATGTCGCTCAGGACATGCTCAACATCCAGAAAGCCAAGTTAACCGGGGATTATCTGCATACCTCCGCCATTATCGTTGGCGACGGACAGGTGCTATCCGCAGTAAATGACGTCAATGACTATGCCGGTCCGGCAACAGGTTATCGCCTACAAGGCGAACGCTGGGAAGAGATCAAAAACATCCCTGGCGCACTTGATCCCAACGAACTTGGCTAAGGGGTGAAAAATGGAAATCAATGAAAAGCTGCTGCGCCAGATAATTGAAGACGTACTGTCTGAAATGCAAACCAGCGACAAACCCGTCTCATTCCGCGCATCGACAGCGGCTAGCGCGCCACAGGCTGCAGCGGCGCAGGGCGACAGCTTTCTGACCGAGATTGGCGAAGCCAAACAAGGCCAGCAGCAGGACGAAGTGATTATTGCCGTAGGTCCCGCGTTTGGACTGTCGCAAACCGTCAATATCGTAGGGATCCCGCATAAGAACATCTTGCGCGAAGTGATTGCGGGTATTGAAGAAGAAGGCATTAAAGCGCGCGTTATCCGCTGCTTTAAATCCTCCGATGTGGCATTTGTCGCCGTGGAAGGTAACCGTCTGAGCGGTTCCGGGATCTCTATCGGCATCCAGTCAAAAGGCACCACGGTAATCCACCAGCAGGGGTTACCGCCGCTTTCTAACCTGGAGCTGTTCCCTCAGGCACCACTTCTGACGCTGGAAACCTATCGTCAGATCGGTAAAAACGCCGCGCGTTATGCCAAGCGTGAATCTCCGCAACCGGTCCCTACTCTGAATGACCAGATGGCTCGTCCTAAGTACCAGGCGAAATCGGCCATTCTGCACATTAAAGAGACCAAATACGTCGTGACGGGCAAAAACCCGCAGGAACTGCGCGTGGCGCTTTGATAAAGGATAACTCCATGAATACCGACGCAATTGAATCGATGGTTCGGGATGTGCTGAGCCGGATGAACAGCCTGCAAGGCGAGCCCGCGACGCCGGTCGCGGCGAGTTCATCAGCACATACCGCGAAAGTCACGGATTACCCTCTCGCGAATAAACATCCTGAGTGGGTAAAAACCGCAACCAACAAAACTCTGGATGACTTCACGCTCGAAAATGTTCTGAGCAACAAAGTAACGGCGCAGGACATGCGCATCACCCCTGAAACGCTGCGCCTTCAGGCGGAAATCGCCAAAGATGCCGGACGTGACAGACTGGCGATGAACTTCGAGCGTGCCGCTGAGCTAACCGCTGTACCTGACGATCGCATTCTTGAGATCTACAACGCGCTGCGCCCATACCGCTCAACGAAAGATGAGCTGATGGCCATCGCCGACGATCTCGAAAATCGTTATCAGGCAAAGATCTGTGCAGCTTTCGTTCGTGAAGCGGCAGCGCTGTACGTTGAGCGTAAAAAACTCAAAGGCGACGACTAACTCAGGGACAGGATCATGCGATATATAGCTGGCATTGACATAGGCAACTCATCAACAGAAGTCGCTCTGGCTACCCTCGATGAGTCTGGCGCACTGAGCATCACCGGCAGCGCGCTGGCAGAAACCACCGGAATTAAAGGCACATTACGTAATGTGTTTGGTATTCAGGAGGCACTTTCGCTGGCAGCAAAAAATGCCGGTATCAATGTCAGCGATATTTCGCTCATCCGTATCAATGAAGCCACCCCGGTCATTGGCGACGTCGCGATGGAAACGATAACCGAAACCATCATCACTGAATCCACCATGATCGGCCATAACCCTAAAACGCCGGGCGGCGTCGGATTAGGCGTTGGCGTCACTATTACGCCGGAAGACCTGCTCAGCCGTCCGGCGGATACGCCCTATATTCTGGTGGTGTCATCGGCCTTTGATTTCGCCGATGTCGCCACGATGATTAATGCCTCCGTCCGCGCCGGATACCAGTTAACTGGCGTTATTTTGCAGCAGGACGATGGCGTATTGGTCAGTAATCGTCTGACTCACCCCCTGCCTATCGTCGATGAAGTCCTTCATATCGACCGCATCCCGTTAGGTATGCTGGCTGCCATTGAGGTCGCGATTCCAGGAAAAGTCATTGAAACGCTTTCTAACCCTTACGGGATTGCGACCGTTTTTGGCCTCAACGCCGACGAGACTAAAAACATTGTCCCGATGGCGCGGGCGCTGATCGGCAACCGTTCTGCCGTGGTCGTGAAAACGCCATCAGGTGATGTGAAAGCACGAGCCATTCCTGCCGGAAATCTGGAGCTACAGTCGCAGGGTCGTACCGTACGGGTCGACGTTGCAGCTGGCGCTGAAGCGATTATGAAAGCGGTTGGTGAATCCCCGAAACTGGATAACGTCACCGGAGAGGCTGGCACCAATATTGGCGGCATGCTGGAGCATGTGCGCCAGACAATGGCTGAATTAACTAACAAACCCAGCCACGAAATTTTTATTCAGGACCTGCTGGCAGTCGATACCTCGGTTCCCGTCAGCGTGACCGGCGGGCTAGCCGGTGAGTTCTCGCTGGAACAAGCTGTCGGCATTGCTTCCATGGTGAAATCAGACCGCCTGCAAATGGCGATGATTGCTCAGGAAATCACGCAAAAGCTCAACATTGACGTCCAGGTTGGCGGCGCCGAAGCCGAAGCTGCCATTCTGGGGGCCTTAACCACCCCCGGCACGACGCGGCCACTGGCTATTCTGGACCTCGGTGCAGGATCGACCGACGCCTCCATCATCAACCCGAAAGGCGAAATTATTGCCACGCACCTGGCGGGTGCGGGCGATATGGTCACGATGATTATTGCCCGTGAACTGGGGCTGGAAGACCGTTATCTCGCTGAAGAGATCAAAAAGTACCCGCTGGCGAAAGTCGAGAGCTTGTTCCATCTTCGCCACGAAGATGGCAGCGTCCAGTTCTTCCCTACACCTCTCCCGCCAACGGTTTTTGCCCGCGTATGCGTAGTAAAACCCGATGAACTGGTGCCACTGCCAGGCGAACTGGCGCTGGAGAAAGTCCGGGCCATTCGCCGCAGCGCTAAGGAACGCGTTTTCGTCACCAACGCACTCAGAGCGCTACGTCAGGTGAGTCCGACCGGGAACATTCGGGATATTCCCTTTGTGGTGCTGGTTGGCGGCTCATCCCTGGACTTTGAAGTTCCGCAACTGGTCACCGATGCGTTGGCACACTATCGCCTGGTTGCCGGGCGCGGCAACATTCGTGGCACCGAAGGTCCGCGCAACGCGGTCGCGACAGGGCTGATTCTCTCCTGGTACAAGGCATTCGCTCATGGAAAGTAATCTCACCACGCCAGCCATCGTTATCTTCGCCACTGCTGGATGCACTGACGTCTGGAGTGATGTGCTGCTGGGTATTGAAGAAGAAGGGATCCCCTTTGTGATTCAGGAGAGCCCGTCAACTGACGTTATCCACAACGCATGGCTGGCGGCTTGCCAATCGCCACTGCTGGTTGGCATTGGCTGCAGTCGCGAAAAACTGGTCTTGCACTATAAAAACTTACCCACATCAGCGCCACTATTTACGCTGACATATCAACAAGATAACCACGCCAAACGCAGCATTGGTAATAACGCTGCGCGGCTGGTTAAAGGCATTCCATTTCGGGAATGCCACTCATAACCCACAGGAGAAAAGCAGTATGAATAACGCACTGGGACTGGTTGAAACAAAAGGGCTCGTCGGCGCTATTGAAGCCGCTGATGCCATGGTGAAATCCGCAAACGTGCAGTTGGTTGGTTACGAAAAAATCGGCTCAGGCCTTATCACCGTTATGGTTCGCGGCGATGTCGGCGCAGTGAAAGCTGCCGTAGATGCAGGAAGCGCTGCAGCAAGCGCCGTTGGCGAGGTGAAATCCTGCCACGTTATCCCACGTCCGCACAGCGACGTTGAAGCCATTTTACCTAAATCCGCATAAGTCGTTGCAACCAAGGAGCACAGCGTGAAGCAATCACTGGGATTACTTGAAGTTAGTGGTCTGGCATTAGCCATCAGTTGCGCGGACGTCATGGCGAAAGCCGCCTCCATCACGCTGGTGGGCCTCGAAAAAACCAACGGTTCAGGCTGGATGGTGATCAAGATAATCGGGGATGTGGCCTCCGTCCAGGCGGCCATTTCCACCGGTGTCAGTTTCGCTGACCAGCGAGATGGACTGGTGGCTCATAAAGTCATATCCAGACCAGGGGATGGCATTCTGTCACATAGCGTCACCCCGGAGTCTGAGCCAGCGCCCGCCCCGACACCGGTCGTACCACATGAAGAGATGCCTGAGGACCATGCAGCGCCCGAAGTGCCGCAAGATGCAGAGTTGATTAGCTGCAATCTGTGTCTTGACCCTGCCTGCCCCCGTCAAAAGGGCGAGCCGCGCTCTCTTTGTCTGCACTCAGGCAAACGAGGTGAAGCGTGATGAATAAACAGCAACTGGAGACAACGGTCACCAAAGTTCTGGATGAAATGCGTGAGCGCCCTATTCCGCTAGGGATCTCTAATCGTCATATTCATCTATGCGCTGAAGATTACGACCGCTTGTTTCCCAATCACCCTATTAGTGAGAAAAAAGAGCTGCTGCAGCCCGGACAATATGCAGCAGACCAGACCGTCACGCTGGTGGGACCAAAAGGTCAGTTAAAAAATGTGCGCTTACTCGGCCCACTGCGTAGCACCAGTCAGGTCGAAATTTCTCGTACCGACGCTCGTACGTTGGGAATTGCTGCTCCACTACGGATGTCAGGCAGTATCGAGGGCACGCCAGGTGTTCGCCTTATCAGTCCATTTGCTGAACTGGACTTAGCATCCGGGGTAATCGTCGCCCAACGCCATATCCATATGTCGCCGCTCGATGCCCTAATCCTGCGCGTTTCCCATGGCGATAAAGTCTCTGTTGCTATTAATGGCGATGAACGTCGACTGATTTTCGATAACGTCGCCGTACGCGTTTCGCCGGATATGCGCCTTGAGATGCATATCGATACCGACGAAGCCAATGCTGCGGGCGCTGATAATCCGCAGGCATTTGCCACACTGGTGAGCCCACGATGAACAACGATCTGCTGCAACGCATTATCGAGGAGGTTGTTTCCCGATTAAAAAAACGCGCGGAAAGCACGCTCTCGCTTAGCGTCGCGCAGTTACGGGAAATCGAACCACGGACATTGTGCTGCAAGTACTCGTCGCTCCACCTCCTGCAGGCGGACCTGCCATTGCTGGAGCAAATTGCCGAGGGCTGCGCGGACAACATGTCGGTGGTAACGATCCACGAAGCGCTGGCATGCGGAGTCCGCGTGAAAATTTCACTACAACACCGATTGTTACCCGCAATCCCCGTTAGAAAACTCGCGCGTCTGCCGCTGGAGTTCAGTGACGAGCTGGGGCGAATCATCGTTTTGCATCCTGACAAACTTCTCAGCTATGCCGACGTCGCCCAACTGAAGGGGGGCGTTATGGTGCTACGTCGTCGATGTGTCGTGACGGCTCTGGCTCAGGACGCCGTCAGTACGCGAAATGTCCAATTAATTAAGCAGGAGTGAGCTATGCATCTGGCACGGGTTACAGGCGTTGTGGTTTCCACGCAAAAATCCCCATCACTGGTGGGGAAGAAACTGTTGCTGGTACGTCGGGTGAGTGCGGACGGAGAGCTTCCCGCGTCCCCTGTGAGCGGAGATGAAGTCGCGGTTGATTCTGTCGGCGCTGGAACTGGAGAACTGGTATTACTCAGCAGTGGCTCCAGCGCCAGACACGTTTTTTCCGGCCCTAATGAGGCCATCGATCTGGCTATCGTCGGCATTGTCGACACGCTTTCTCGTTAGGAGGAACTATGGCGATTTATACCCGCACTGGCGATGCCGGCACAACGGCCCTCTTTACCGGGCAACGCGTGAGCAAAACGCACCCGCGCGTCGAGGCTTACGGTACGCTGGACGAACTTAATGCGGCGCTTAGCCTGTGTGTATGCGCAGCGAAAAACCCGCAGCACCGCCAGTTACTCGAAAACATTCAGCTGCAGCTTTTTTGGTTCAGCGCCGAGCTGGCAAGCGAAAGCGAACAGCCAGCGCCAGAGCAGCGCTACATCAGCTCAGAAGAAATTGCCGCGCTGGAGGCCGCCATTGATACCGCGATGGGAAGAGTCCCCTCCCTACGCAGCTTTATTTTACCTGGCCGCAGCGAAGCCGCCAGCCGTCTGCACTTTGCCCGCACGCTGGCCCGCCGCGCAGAGAGGCGACTGGTCGAACTCTCCACCGAGATTTCCGTCAGACACGTGCTGATGCGTTATATCAATCGCCTGTCCGACTGCTTATATGCGCTTGCACGAGCAGAAGATCATGACGCCCATCAAAACAACATTATTCAGAAAGTGGCGGAGCGTTATCTCGCAGCCATCCGTACATCAGCTACCAGGGAGCCGGCTATGTCTCTGTCTTTTCAGGAACTCCACCAACTCACTCGCGCTGCGGTAACGAGAGCAGAAGAACTTCAGGTTCCGGTCGTCATCAGCATTGTTGATGCGAATGGGACCCAAACGGTGACCTGGCGCATGCCTGACGCATTACTCGTCAGTAGCGAACTGGCACCGAAAAAAGCCTGGACCGCCGTGGCAATGAAAACCGCCACGCATGAGCTGACATCGGCAGTGCAGCCAGGCGCCGCGCTTTACGGTCTGGAAAGCCATATGCAGGGAAAAGTCGTCACCTTCGGTGGCGGGTACGCATTATGGCGTGAGGGGTTACTCCTTGGGGGTCTTGGCATCAGCGGGGGAAGCGTTGAGCAGGATATGGACATTGCAGAAACGGCCATTGCGGCAATTAACGTGAGAACACATCAATGAACACTTCAGAACTTGAAACCCTTATTCGTAACATTTTGAGTGAGCAACTTGCACCGGCAAAAGCAGAAGTTAAGGGTAATGGAATTTTTCCGTCCGTTAGCGAAGCGATCGATGCCGCTCATCAGGCTTTTCTGCGTTATCAGCAATGTCCATTGAAAACCCGCAGCGCCATCATTAACGCCCTGCGAGAAGAACTGACGCCTCACCTTGCTTCATTGGCTGCTGAAAGCGCTGCCGAAACGGGAATGGGCAACAAAGAGGATAAGTTCCTTAAAAATAAAGCTGCGTTGGACAATACCCCGGGTATCGAAGATCTCACCACCACGGCGCTTACCGGCGACGGCGGCATGGTGTTATTCGAGTATTCACCCTTTGGGGTGATTGGTTCCGTCGCCCCCAGTACCAACCCGACGGAAACCATTATTAACAACAGCATCAGTATGCTGGCTGCGGGAAATAGCGTTTATTTTAGCCCACATCCAGGTGCAAAAGCGGTCTCACTGAAGCTGATTACCATGATTGAAGATATTGCTTTTCGCTGCTGCGGGATTCGGAATCTTGTCGTCACGGTCACAGAACCCACTTTTGAGGCTACCCAGCAGATGATGGCGCACCCTAAAATCGCAGTTCTGGCGATTACCGGTGGTCCAGGCATTGTTGCTATGGGCATGAAAAGCGGGAAAAAAGTCATTGGCGCAGGCGCAGGCAATCCTCCCTGCATTGTTGATGAAACAGCCGACCTGGTTAAGGCGGCGGAAGATATCATCAATGGCGCATCCTTTGATTACAACCTCCCCTGCATTGCTGAGAAGAGTCTGATTGTTGTTGATGTCGTTGCCGAACGACTGGTTCAACAAATGCAGTCTTTTGGCGCGATGCGACTCAATAGCGAAGAGATAGACAAACTGCGCGCAGTTTGTCTGCCAGAAGGAATAGCCAATAAACAACTGGTAGGGAAAAGCCCGGCAACCTTACTGGAAGCCGCGGGAATACCGGTTCCGGCAAAAGCTCCTCGATTACTGATAGGTATCGTCAAGGCTGACGACCCATGGGTTACCAGCGAGCAACTGATGCCAATGCTCCCCATCGTAACGGTGAGCGATTTTGACAGCGCGTTAACGTTGGCCCTGAAGGTTGAAGAGGGATTGCATCACACCGCCATTATGCATTCGCAAAATGTGTCACGTCTGAACCTTGCCGCGCGCACGCTTCAGACCTCCATTTTTGTGAAAAATGGCCCCTCTTATGCTGGGATTGGCGTTGGTGGTGAAGGCTTTACCACCTTCACCATCGCAACGCCGACCGGTGAAGGAACGACATCTGCGCGCACTTTCGCACGCTCTCGTCGTTGCGTGCTGACAAACGGTTTTTCTATTCGCTAATGGGGCCGTTATGAAAAGCTTTTCACTGCAAACTCGATTGTACAGCGGCCAGGGAAGCCTGGATGTGCTTAAGCGCTTCACGAATAAGCATATCTGGATTATCTGCGATGGTTTTCTCGCGCGTTCTCCCCTGATTGAAAAGCTGCGCGACGCGCTGCCAGCGGATAACCGCATCAGCATTTTCAGCGATATCACCCCCGATCCCACCATTAGCACGGTAGTACAAGGGATTGCGCAAATGCAGTCCCTACGACCGGACGTCGTCATTGGTTTTGGCGGTGGCTCTGCACTGGACGCCGCAAAAGCCATCGTCTGGTTCAGCCGACAGTTCGGTATTGAGATTGAAACCTGCGTTGCAATTCCCACCACCAGCGGCACGGGATCGGAGGTGACCAGCGCCTGCGTGATTAGCGATCCGGATAAAGGCATTAAGTATCCATTATTTAATAATGCGCTTTATCCGGACATGGCCATCCTTGATCCGACGCTGGTCGTCAGCGTTCCACCAGCCATAACAGCGAATACCGGCATGGACGTATTAACGCATGCGCTGGAGGCTTACGTATCCACGAAAGCCAGCGACTTCACCGATGCGCTGGCTGAAAAAGCGGCACAAATTGTCTTCCAGTACCTGCCTGTCGCCGTCAGCAAAGGCGACTGCCTGGCAACCAGAGGAAAAATGCACAACGCGTCAACGCTCGCGGGAATGGCATTCAGTCAGGCTGGTCTGGGTATCAATCATGCGATTGCCCATCAGTTGGGCGGCCAGTTTCATCTGCCCCACGGACTTGCCAATGCGCTGCTGCTGACCCATGTCATTCATTTTAATGCCCGCGATCCGCGGGCTGCGAAGCGTTATGCCCGTTTCGCTAAAGCCTGCCACCTATGCCCGGATAACGCGAACGATACGGCGGCACTGAATGCGCTAATTCGTCATATAGAGCTACTCAAAAAACAGTGTGCGTTACCTTCTTTTGCTGACGCGCTTAAAGACGGAAAGCAAGCCTGGTCACAACGTATACCGTCGATGGTTCAGGCCGCGCTGGCTGATGTCACGCTGCAAACCAATCCTCGTGTTGCCGACGCCAGCGCCATGCAGGAACTGCTTGAGGAATTATTATGAAGACAGCCATGACGGCAGAGTCCACGCTTTATGATGCGCAGACAATTCGCGAACGCGTTCGCGCAGCGGGTGTTGTCGGGGCCGGAGGCGCAGGCTTTCCAGCTCACGTAAAATTACAGGCGCAGGTCGATACGTTTCTGGTCAATGCGGCAGAATGTGAGCCGATGCTGAAAGTTGACCAGCAATTGATGGCCGTTCAGGCTGAGCGACTTATCCGTGGCGTTCAATATGCCATGACGGCTACCGGGGCCAGGGCCGGTATTATTGCGCTCAAAGAGAAATATCAAAAGGCTATCAATGCGTTAACGCCCCTTCTGCCTGCCGGGATCCGCTTACATATTTTGCCTGATGTCTACCCGGCTGGTGACGAGGTTTTGACCATCTGGATGGCAACGGGCCGGAGAGTTCCGCCTGCCGCGCTGCCGGTCAGCGTCGGCGTGGTGGTCAATAACGTCCAGACTGTACTCAACATCGCCAGAGCCGTTGAGCAGCAATACCCGGTTACGCGTCGTACCCTGACCGTTAACGGCGCGGTCGCCAGACCAATCACTCTTACCGTCCCTATCGGAATGTCTTTACGTGAGGTTCTGGCGCTGGCCGGTGGTGCTACCGTTGACGATCCCGGTTTTATTAACGGTGGCCCGATGATGGGCGGCCTGATTACCTCACTTGATACCCCAGTCAGCAAGACCACCGGGGGACTGCTGGTTTTACCAAAGTCTCATGCGTTGATTCAGCGGCGGATGCAGGATGAACGCACCGTGCTTTCCGTCGCAAAAACCGTTTGCGAGCAGTGTCGTTTGTGTACGGATTTGTGCCCAAGACATTTGATCGGCCATGAATTATCGCCGCACCTGCTGGTTCGCGCGGTTAATTATCAGCAGGCGGCCACACCGCAGTTACTGCTCACGGCCCTGACCTGTTCAGAATGCAATGTATGTGAAAGCGTAGCCTGTCCGGTTGGGATTTCACCGATGCGAATTAACCGCATGCTTAAACGCGAGCTACGGGCGCTCAACCATCGTTATGAAGGGCCGTTAAATCCTGAGGATGAAATGGCGAAGTATCGGCTTATTCCGGTGAAGCGCCTTATTACCAAACTGGGCCTTAGCGACTGGTATCACGATGCGCCACTGGCTGAGACTGATTATCCCACAGATAAAACGACGCTGTTGCTACGCCAGCATATTGGTGCCAGCGCCATCCCATGTGTACTGCAGGGCGAACACGTTGTTCGCGGTCAATGCGTTGCCGATGTGCCGTCCGGTGCATTAGGCGCACCTGTCCACGCCAGTATTGACGGTATTGTCAGCGAAATTACTGAGCAATCCATCACGGTAATAAGAGGTTAATCATGTCTCAGGCTATAGGGATTTTAGAACTCACCAGCATTGCCAAAGGAATGGAAGCTGGCGATGCCATGTTAAAAAGCGCGAATGTGAATTTACTGGTCAGCAAGACCATCTGCCCGGGTAAATTTCTGCTCATGCTCGGTGGTGACGTAGGCGCAGTACAACAGGCGATCGCCACCGGAACTTCTCTTGCTGGCGATATGCTCGTTGATAGTCTGGTACTACCCAACATTCACGCCAGCGTACTTCCTGCGATCAGTGGACTTAACAGCGTGGATAAGCGTCAGGCCGTGGGCATTGTTGAAACATGGAGCGTTGCGGCCTGCATCTGCGCCGCCGACCGTGCGGTTAAAGCCTCCAATGTCACGCTGGTACGCGTCCATATGGCATTTGGTATTGGCGGCAAGTGCTACATGGTTGTCGCTGGCGATGTGTCTGATGTGAATAACGCAGTGACAGTTGCCAGTGAAAGTGCAGGTGAAAAAGGTCTGTTGGTTTACCGTTCGGTCATCCCTCGTCCGCATGAAAGCATGTGGCGACAGATGGTGGAGGGATAATGGAAAGACAACCCACCACGGATCGTATGATTCAGGAATATGTTCCTGGCAAGCAGGTTACGCTGGCGCATCTTATCGCTAATCCGGGTAAAGATTTGTTCAAGAAACTGGGATTACCAGAGTCGGTTTCCGCAATCGGTATTCTGACGATTACCCCCAGCGAAGCCTCAATCATCGCCTGTGATATCGCCACGAAATCCGGGGCGGTAGAGATTGGTTTTCTCGACCGTTTTACCGGCGCAGTGGTGCTGACGGGCGATGTTTCCGCCGTTGAGTACGCGCTGAAACAGGTAACCCGGACGCTGGGCGAAATGATGCGTTTTACCGCCTGTCCCATCACCCGGACATAATCTCATGAAACGCATAATGCTAATTGGCCCCAGCCAGTGCGGTAAAACGTCACTCACGCAGTGCATGCGGGGAGAGGCGCTTCATTATCAGAAGACCCAGGCCATTGTCTGGTCTCCCACAACGATAGACACACCGGGTGAGTATCTCGAAAACCGCTGCCTGTACAGCGCGCTGCTGGCCAGCGCCTGTGAAGCAGACATCATCGCGCTGGTTCTCAATGCTGACGCGCCGTGGTCACCTTTTTCTCCAGGTTTTACTGGTCCGATGAACCGACCCGTTATCGGCCTCGTCACCAAAGCCGATTTAGCCAGCCCGCAGCGTATTTCTCTCGTGGAGAGTTGGCTAGTTCAGGCTGGCGCGCAACAAGTATTTGTCACCAGCGCGCTGGAGAATACCGGGGTCGATGAGATGTTCATTTTTCTGAATGCAAAGGAACCTTCATGTCTCACAAAATAATGGCCATTAATGCAGGCAGTTCCTCGCTTAAGTTTCAGCTTCTGGCGATGCCGCAGGGTGAAATGATTTGCCAGGGACTGATCGAGCGTATCGGTATGTCTGATGCGCAAGTCACCCTAAAAACACCAGCGCAAAAATGGCAGGAGACTTTGCCCGTAGCCGATCACCGTGAAGCAGTAACGCTGCTACTGGAAAAACTGCTCAGTCACAATATTATCAGCAGTCTTGAAGAGATCGACGGCGTAGGCCATCGCGTCGCACACGGTGGAGAATCCTTCAAAGATTCCGCGCGGGTAACCGATGAAACACTGGCGGAAATCGAACGCCTTGCGGAACTGGCACCGCTTCATAACCCGGTTAATGCGTTGGGGATTGCGGTATTTCGCCAGCTACTGCCGAAAACGCCGGCTGTTGCGGTTTTTGACACGGCTTTTCATCAGACCCTTGATGAGCCTTCTTTCATCTATCCCCTGCCCTGGCGCTACTACTCAGAGCTCGGTATTCGTCGTTATGGTTTTCATGGTACCAGCCACAAGTATGTCAGCGCTCAGCTTGCTGAAAAGCTGGGCGTGCCGCTCAGCGCCCTGCGGGTTGTTTGTTGTCATCTGGGCAACGGTAGCAGCATCTGCGCTATCAAAGGCGGACACTCGGTAAATACCTCCATGGGTTTTACGCCGCAGTCTGGCGTAATGATGGGCACGCGAAGTGGCGATATTGATCCATCCATTCTGCCGTGGATTGCCCTGCGTGAAGGCAAAACCCCGCAGCAGCTCAACCAATTGCTCAACAATGAGTCCGGATTACTCGGAGTTTCTGGTGTTTCACCCGACTACCGGGACGTTGAACATGCCGCAGATACGGGCAATCACCAGGCAGCACTGGCGTTGACGCTTTTTGCCGAGCGGATTCGCGCCACTATTGGCAGCTATATTATGCAGATGGGCGGTCTGGATGCGCTGGTGTTTACCGGGGGAATTGGTGAAAATTCAGCGCGGGCTCGCGCCGCGATTTGCCACAACCTGAATTTCTTAGGTCTGGCCGTTGATGAAGAAAAAAATCAGCGTAACGCCACCTTTATTCAGACGGAAAATGCGGTGGTTAAAGTGGCGGTGATTAATACCAATGAAGAGCTGATGATAGCCCAGGACGTTATGCGCTTAGCGATATCAGAAACTGTGACATTGGGCATTCCCGCCTGATATTGCCGCACCGCAAATTGCGGCAAATCATGGTAATAGCGCGATCGCCATGACACTATGCGCCGAGGATTGCTGAACACAAAGGTGAAGACGTGGCTGTTGCGCAATGTCCCGCATCGTGCGGAGAACTTATCCAGGGCTGGATTCTGGGCAGTGAGAAACTGGTCTCCTGCCCGGTCGAATGGTATAGCACCGTTGAGGTCACTTCAGGCTCACCGCTGACAGATGAACGTCCACTTTCTCGGGCAATGGTTGACAGGTTATTACAGCACTGGCAGTACCCGGCGCATCTCAGTCAGGATATCCGGATAGATGTTCAGTCAACCATTCCCATCGCGAAAGGAATGGCCAGCAGCACTGCGGATATTGCCGCCACGGCCATCGCCGCGGCGCATTATCTGGGCCATCAGCTGGACGAGCCAACACTGGCGCAGCTTTGCGTTTCGCTGGAGCCGACCGACAGCACCGTGTTTCGTAAGCTAACTCTTTTCGACCATAACAACGCCTCCACGCAAATTGGTTGTGAAGCTCAGCCTCAACTCGATCTGCTGGTTCTCGAAAGCCCTGAAACATTGCGTACCGCGGATTATCACCGTATTCCACGTCATTCCGGCTTGCAGGCGGGAGCTGCGGCCCTCCAACGGGCATGGGAAAAAGTACAGGAAGCCTGTATTAGCCAAAATCCTTACCGGTTGGGAGAAGCGGCTACGCTTAGCGCAATCGCCAGCCAACTGCTGTTACCAAAGCCAGATTTTGATTCACTATTAGCACTGGTGGAAGAATGTGATTTATACGGCGTCAACGTCGCGCACAGCGGCAGCGTAGTCGGACTGATGCTGGACAGAAATCGTCATGATGTGGATTACATTAAATGGATGCTGACGCAGAAAAAACTTACGATTCACTGGCCAGAACAGCATTTGTTACGCATGGTAACGGGCGGGGTCGAACTGCAATAAGGGTCGCCGCACGGCAGCGACCCGGACAAGCATAAAATCGTTACTCGGCTTTCGCTTCGCCGTTTTTCACTTCGCCCATGGCTTTCAGCTTTTTAGAGATATCGCGGCGTTCTTTAGAGATCTCGGCGTTTTTGATGATGTAGTCATCAACACGATCTTCATAATCGCTTTTCATGCTGGCAATGATGCCCTGAATCGCTTCCACGCTCATACCAGGCTTGATGTAGTCGCTCAGGTTGTCCAACAGCAGAACGCGTTTCTGGTTGTCACGGATCTTTTTCTCAACGTCCTGGATTTCACGTTGCAGTTTGTTTTTACGACGGAACAGACGAACAAATTCCAGCACGTCCTGGAAAGAAGGCTTGGTAGTTTCCATTTTTACACCCCTGATAATGTGAGATTCGGATTCGTTAAAACAACGGCTAAAGTGGGTCAACATTACTTTCATGCCCGCCATACTTCAAGTTGCATCTGCATCGACAATGCATGGTTGAAACCTGAGTTATCGAGGGTAAAGCCATTGCAGTTACCAATGGTTTTAGCCTTTTTCAGTATCATACCTCTAATCTTTGCTGAATCGAAGCAGCAGTAGAACCAATCCCCTCATCTGCTCTTTATTTGCGCAGTGCGCGACAGATTAGATGTGACAGTAACTCCAGCTGTCGAGCCATCTCCATGTTCAACCAAACGTAGCCGTGAATGGGCGTTTCTGCGACATTATCGCCTTTATGCTCAGCAATAAGCTGACGCAGCTCTGCCACGGTGTCATTGAGCTTTTCCGTATTGGCAAGCACCGGCTGCGGATTACCTTCATACAAGGCGTGGGTTATTGTCAGTAGTGCCTGCTGGGTCCTGAGCTGAGTTTCACGCAGAGTATGCGCATTCAACATGACAAAGTGGCTGGTACGGCTGGCCCACAGCGCATTAATTTGCAGCTCGAGCATGCAGACCAGATTGCGATTCACCGTCTGAATAGCCTCAAAGATCGATTTTTGAATGCGGGTTTCCTTACTGGCAGGAGCGATGAGCCCACGCATTTTGACAACGTCGCTCAACAGTTGTTGTAAATGTTTTTCCAGCCGCGGTTGCTCGAGCAGATTGGGGGATAGCGCGGCCTGATACACCCGATTGTACCCCGTGACGCAATGCGCCAGTTGGATACGCCAGTGTATAAATGCCCGCTGCGGCCAGATGCCGGTAAACAGCATCGCCAGTAACGACCCCAGAATAACATCACCACCGCGCCATAACGCGGTATTCATATCTCCGGCAGGCGCACCCACGACCACGGCAAGCGTTATGCCAATCAGCAGCGCCTGATACGGCCTTTTACCCAGCGCCAACCAGCCGCAGAGAAACATCGCTACCGCGCACCATATCAGCATTAACGGCAGCGAGAAGAGTTCCAGACGCAGGGCAACCAGTCCCAGGACCGAGCCCAGGATCGTGCCACCTATACGTTCAAAGGCCCTGGGAACAACGTTACCCCAAAAAGATATTGGCCCCATAATCACCACCAGCGTGATCAGAGGCCATGTACCTTCGGGAATGTTTAACAGGCGTACCAACAGAAAAGTAAGGAGAAACGCCAGCGCAATGCGAATACCATGCACCACACGATAATGACGATACAAACGAATTTCAAAAGGACTCAGCGATTTGTCTGCACGCACTCATGCACTCCGTCAGGGAATAGCAAAGAAGCGAATTGTACCTGTTTTTAGCGTGAAAAGATCATCCTGATTTACACCCCAAACAGTTACTTCGTCTGCACTGGCACGTACATTTCAATGTCCCAGTAACCGTCCTCCATGCCATTGTTCATATAAACTTCAAAGCAGGGTTTAGCGGCTATCGTATAAGTTGTATCCTGCAACAGGCGCTCGAAGAACTGATACCAAGGCGTCGCAAAATCGTGATTCTCAACGCGCGCAACGGCGACAGCATAGTCGCCACCCGCCAGTTCGGTGAGGATCACCCCTTCGCTGTTTTCCTGGATTTCAAAACCTTCAGGCACAGAAACCACGGTATCACAGCGCAGTTTTTCCGCAGGAACAACATCAGGGTTGTCGTAATAAACAGCAATCCATTCCAACGGCACAATCTGTTTTCCGTCGACCCACTTCATTAATTGCTCAAACCCCTGCTTCACCGTTTGTTCCCACGGTCCAACCATATGGAAACCGGCAATCATGCGTTTATCGACCAGCTTTATCTCGTACTCCATACAACCTCCACCGTTACACTGTATTTATATACAGTGTAATTTCTGGCTATGTCGACCACAAGGAAATAGTGATTATTATGTGAGCAGATTCGCACTCTTGCCAGTCAGACGCATCAGGAAAAACTACGCCTTGTGGTGGAAATAGTCGCTCAGGCGCGAGAAAACGCCGCCTTCGCCGACGGATTCCAGCGTAACCAGAGGCCAATGTGCCACCAGCTTATCCCGATCGTAGAGTTCAATCTCCCCCACACGTTGATGCGCAGCGATGGGAGCAACCAGCTCTTTCTTATCAAGGACATATTTTGCTTTGATGTTAGGGACTTCTGCTTTAGGCAGGGCCATCCAGAAATCCTGCTCGGTTCCGAGGCTGATTTTTTCTTTATCGCCATACCAGATCCGTTCAGTGCCAACCTGCTTACCGCTACGCAAAACCTGCACTGTATCGAAGTTGTGTTGCCCCCATTGCAGCAGTTTACGCGCCTGATCTTCGCGCCCTTTCGCACTCTCCGCGCCCATCACCACCGCAATCAGGCGGCGCTGACCATCGACGGCGGAAGCAATCAGGTTAAACCCGGCTCCGGACGTATGCCCTGTCTTCAGGCCATCTACGTTCATGGTTTTATCCCACAACAAACCGTTACGGTTTTGCTGTGTGATGCCGTTCCAGGTAAGGCTTTTCTCACTGTACATATGGTAGAAATCCGGTTCCCCGTGGATGATAGCGCGGGACAGCACGGCCAGGTCGTACGCGGAGCTATGCTGACCCGGCGCATCCAGACCATGTACCGTTTCAAAATGGGTGTCCTGCAGGTTCAGTTTTTGCGCATAGTTGTTCATCATCGCGACAAACTGCGGCTGCCCTCCAGCGATGTAATCCGCCAGTGCCACGCAGGCATCATTACCGGAATCAACAATTAACCCACGGCTGAGGTCGCGTACCGAAACGCGATCCCCTTCTTTCAGGAACATCAAGGATGAACCGACAAATACCGGATTATCTTTTGCCCAGGCATCGCGCCCGACGGTCACAATATCTGTCGGACTAATACGCTTGCTGTCAATTGCGCGATCGACAACATAGCCAGTCATCAGTTTCGTCAGGCTGGCAGGATTGCGCTGCTGGTGTTCATTACCGGCTGTCAGGATTTGACCCGTGGTGTAATCCATTAACACCCATGCCCCGGCAGTAATCGCAGGAGGTTGTGGGGCGAAGCTCACGGCATCGCTCGCCCAGGCGGGCGAAAAACTCATCGTTAATAGTGAAGCGGCAATAAACAAACGGCGTTTCAACAGCATGTCCTCAGGAAAGGGAGAAATAGCCGTTCTTTTTACGGAAGTTCTGTCGAAGAAACATGGATAAATTGCAAGAAAATGTGACATAAGGCACATTTTCTTGCTATCAGGAAAGGGGTTCAGAGACAAATCTCGCCGGAACTACCCTTTACGCGGCGCGGTCTCTGCGTGATGACTGCGATGGCGGTGATAACCATCAATCATACTGCGAAAAATTTGCCCTGGCGTGTCACCCAGCGTGCACAGGTAAATATGCGCGCAGATGAACAGTAAGCCCACAATCGCTAACGCCATATGCAGCACCAGCATCACCGGCCCCGCCCCTACCACCTGCGGGTAGAGACATAGCAACCCGGTGATGATCAGTAGTGGAACCAGTGCGTACATGATGGCCAGGTAGGCCAGCTGTTGCAGCGGGTTAAATTTGTCCTCTGCCGTTGCGGCAAACGGGTGCGGCTCACCTTTCATAATGCCATACAGATAAAAGCGTGTTTGCAGCAGGCAGCGTGATATCAACCCGCTAAATTTCACGCGATAATGGCAGCCGTTGCCGCTGGTTGCGTTTATTAACACAAAGCCAATCCAGAAGGCCAGCAATGCGAAGCCACACCAGGTATGTACCTGCACCATTAAGGCCACCGGTCCGACAGAAAAGTGGCCAAACAGGCCGCTCAGCAGAAGCAGGATAAAGAGCAGCGCATTACCCCAGTGCCAGCGGCGGACCGCCAGCGAATAAAGGTAGTCCCGATGCTCTTCCCCGGTTGCCGTTTTGGGCGCCAACATCCGACGTAACAGCGCGTGCGTGACCAGGCCCGCAATCATCAGCACAATAACGACGCCTGCATAAATGAGCCACAGCGGCCAGTAGTCCGGCGCATAGTTAAGCTCTGCTCCCCAGATAGAATTCATACATTACCCTCCTGATGGCTCTCTTTACGCCGATAGACACTTACCGGGCCGCTACGCGTATCCTGCTGGCGATAAACCTCTTTTTGATTAATCCAGTGCTGAATTTCCGGGTCATCGCGACGTCCAAACTTCAGCGCATCCGTCGGACAAACGGAAACGCAGGCTGGCGATTGTCCGACCTCCAGGCGAGTATCGGCGCAGAAGTTACATTTGTCGGCAATCCCCGTTTGTGGGTTGAGGTAGCGGACATGGAACGGGCAAGCGGCAACGCAGTAGTCACAACCAATACAGCGAGACTTATCCACTTGCACAATGCCATTTTCGTCACGAAATGAAGCGCCGGTAGGACAGACGCTGACGCACGGCGCATCTTCACAATGCTGACAGGAAACGCGAACAAACTGGAAGTGGGACAGCACCTCGGGTTCATGTTCGGGTGAACGGATCTGCACTTGTAGGCGACTAAATCCCTCCGGCACGTCATTCAGTACCTTGCAGGCAACCGTACACGCCTGGCAGCCAATACAGCGTTTCTCGTCATGCAACATGACATAAGGGTTTGTTGATTGATTCATGATGTTCTCCTTTCTCATGCCCGACGAAGCGTAACGCCAGCGGTGTGCACCACCGTACCGGAAACCGGACTGGTAACATGCGGAAGCAAATTACCGCAGTGAATACCGTGCGTCGTCGCCGCGGTTTTGGCTCCCGCCTTGGCGCCAAATCCCATATAAACGAACAGCGTATCGGGTCGTATTCCGGCAGTAACCAATGCTTTGCCTTTTTCCTTACCGGTCGCATTTTCCAGCCAAATCTCATCGCCGTTTTTGATGCCTTTTTCACGGGCCGTTTGCGGGTGGATCCACACCGCGTTATCCCACATCAGCTCACTCAGCAGTGGTACATATTGCGTCGCGCCGTTGGTATGCACCGCAACTTTTCCCTGAATAAAATAGAGTTCATTGTCGCCTTTGAGGGCAAAATTGCGGGCGCGCGGAATACCGTAGCCAGGCAAAAGTGCTTCCAGCTCTTCAGAGTAGAGTTCAATTTTTCCAGACGGGGATTTAAAGCGCAGTTGCTCGCCATAGGTACCGTCGCCGTCAACCGCCACCGCGCCCGGATAACGCGCCACAAACTGACGCACTGCTTCAGGTTCCCGCAGCAGCAGCGGAATCCCCCACTCCCGATATCCTTTCTGACGCAGTTCAGCGGAAAGCGCATGATCGCCATTAAGCTGGTACAGCTGCCGCGTCTGCATATCCTGCCAGGGGTAGAACTGCCCAAGGCCTAACTGCACGGCCAGTTCTTTCCAGATTTGCCAGCTCGGACGCGCATCCCCTATCGGCTCTACAACCTGCTGGCGCAGGGCATAGGCTGGATTCAGGCCCGACATGTCAGAGACTTCTTCATCGCGTTCAAGGTAAGTGCATTCGGGTAACAGATAATCGGCATATGCCGCGCTTTCGCTTAAATAGACATCGCAACTGACCACCAGATCGAGTTGTTCGACGGTTTTGACCAGATCAGGCCGACAGGTCACGGTTTGGAAAGGATTGTGGCGGGACATAATCCATCCCTTCACCGGATAGGGTGTCTGGTTTAACACGGCATCGATGATGCTTTGCACCACGCCGCCGCCCGCCGCGATGTACTTGAATTGTGGGGCAACCAAATCGATGCGCTGCGCCGTTGGCTTGGGCAATTTGGCATCAGGTTTTGCCAGCACCGGAGCGACCTTCTCTCCGGCCAGCTTATTGTAGGTCGCCGCGGCTTTTTTCTGGTACAAGCCGCCTTCACGCTCAATATTTCCCAGCAGCGCATTGAGGGTGAAAATCATACGCCGCATATCAATTTCTTCTTGCGAAAACGTCGCGCGATGGCCAGGGCTGACGATAGCATGAGGCGCACAGGCGGCCATTTCGCGGGTGACCCGAACAATAACATCAGCAGGCACATCAGCTTGATTTTGCGCCCATTCCGGCGTGGTCTCTTGTACCGCTTCGGCCAGTTGGTCAAACCCTGTGGTGTAGCGCGCAACGAAGTCCGCGTCATACAGATGTTCATTAATCATGACGTGACACATGGCCATTAACACCGGCAAGTCGCCGCCCGGCTTGAGCGCATACCATTCATCCGCCTTGCTGGAGAAAACTGACAAACGGGGATCGAAGCTGACCATTTTTGCGCCCTTTTCCTGC
Source organism: Citrobacter sp. S46_ASV_140 (assembly GCF_018919545.1). NCBI lineage: Bacteria > Pseudomonadati > Pseudomonadota > Gammaproteobacteria > Enterobacterales > Enterobacteriaceae > Citrobacter > Citrobacter sp. S46_ASV_140. The sequence continues at coordinate 824 of NZ_JAHLRC010000025.1, read as the reverse complement.
GCGGTCATCAGTTCATGCGTTTCGGCAACCTCAATACCTTCATAGAGATTGTGGCCAAAAGAGACCATATAACGGGTATTGGCGATATCCATAGCCAAATCGCCGCCCATCATCACTTTGGCGGCAATCGATTTTCCGGCAGGGCATGTCGACGCATGCGTAAAGGTGTTTGGCGATCCAAACGCCGTTGCCAGCTGAAATAAATGACCCGAAAGCGAACCGGATTTGGAAGAGAATACGACCCCCTGAGGACCATGCTGCGCTTTTATTGCCGTCATTTTTTCGGCAATTTCTTTGTAAGCCTGTTCCCAACTAATAACCTGCCATTCTCCGCTGCCGCGAGGCCCTGTGCGTTTCATGGGTTTGACAATACGGTGCGGGTCGTTGACCAGGCTAACACCACTGCCTCCGCGCGCGCAGACACGCGTGCCTTGTTGAGGCGCATTAGGGTTCCCCTGAATAAAAACCGTCTTGTTATTAATTACCTGTGCCTGTATTGGGCAACGATAAGAACACATTTCGCACAAGCTTGGCGTCAGAGATGTTTTCCCCTTAATGCTCTCTGGAGAATTTCGCGCCAGTGCGCCTGGCGGAAAACTGCCTATCGCGCAGGCCGAGCAACCGATCCCCACTCCTCGCAAAAAATTACGCCGACTAATGCTCATATAACCTCCTGTTATTAGATATATCCAATTATTATATGGTGTTTAAATTATTAATTTTTAACCTCACTCACATTTCATTAGAATATAGAGCAGCTAACCACCAAAATAAAAACCCATTGTTTATAAAAGAATTTTAAAATTTCCAGAACACAACAAATC
>NZ_JAHLRC010000259.1:0-1437 GCF_018919545.1 Citrobacter sp. S46_ASV_140 | reverse complement strand
GTTCATATGCAGGCCCATTACCAGCCATAAATCGAGCACAATGTTGAGAATATTTCCGACAATCAACAGGATAACTGGCGCGCGCGCATACTGAACGCCAAGTAACCAACCGAGCAGCACCAGATTCGCCAGCGACGCGGGTGCGCTTAACCAGCGGATTTCCAGGAAACGTCGGGCCTGCTCCAGTACCGCCTCACTTCCGCCGACAATGTGCAGAGCCAGATCGATAATCGGCGTACGAAACAGTGCGATAAGCAACCCCGCGCCCAGCGCCAGCAATAGCGGCTGCACCAACGCGCGCGCCAGCGCCTGCGGATTTTTCGCGCCAAATGCCTGTGCGGTAAGGCCGGTGGTACTCATGCGCAAAAAAAGCAGCAGCATAAAGAGAAAGCTGGTCGCCGTGGCGCCAACAGCAACGCCGCCAAGATAGACCGGACTGTCCAGATGACCAATCACCGCGGTGTCCACCAGTCCCAACAGGGGAACGGTGATATTGGAGAAGATCATCGGTAAGGCGAGGTGCCAGAGTGCTTTATCAGAAGAGGTAAAGAAAGGCATACAGGAGAGCCTGAGAAGAAGTTAGATATACTGAAAAAAGATGCTGTGTAGGCCCGGTAAGCGTAGCGCCACCGGGCAAGTTGCCGGATAGCGACGTAAACGTCTTACCCGGGCTACAGGGAATCAACAGAAAATTACAGCCATTCACCATTACGAATGACGCCTACTGCCAACCCTTCAATAGTGAAGTTTTGCTCGCGCAGGTCGACAACAATAGGTTTAAATTCGCTGTTTTCAGGCAGGAGCTCAACCTTGTTGCCCTGCTTTTTCAGGCGCTTAACGGTGACTTCGTCATCGATACGGGCAACAACGACCTGACCGTTACGCACATCCTGAGTTTTATGCACAGCCAGTAAATCACCGTCCATAATACCGATGTCTTTCATCGACATACCGCTAACGCGCAGCAGAAAATCGGCGTTCGGTTTGAACAGTGAAGGATCGACCTGATAGTGACCTTCGATGTGCTGCTGCGCCAGCAGTGGCTCGCCTGCAGCCACACGTCCGACAAGCGGTAACCCTTCTTCTTCTTCCTGCAGCAGTCGAATACCGCGCGATGCGCCGGATACAATTTCAAGGACGCCTTTACGCGCAAGCGCTTTCAGGTGTTCTTCAGCGGCGTTTGGGGAACGGAACCCCAAACGCTGCGCGATCTCCGCACGCGTCGGTGGCATACCTGTCTGGCTGATGTGATCCCTAATGAGATCAAACACCTCTTGCTGCCTGGCCGTTAACGCTTTCATTCCGCCCCCTGGGTGTATATACAGTTATGCTGTGAGTATATACAGCTAAAGGTGATTTTGGAACCGCAAACTGCACAAAAAACAGGAGATTTATGCAGTTGTGGAATCTTTATCGCAAATGCGACCACAACAGGAT
>NZ_JAHLRC010000258.1:0-1444 GCF_018919545.1 Citrobacter sp. S46_ASV_140 | reverse complement strand
GGTATGGGACAGGCACAGATGATCCACCAGATCCGCTGGCGTAAGGGGCGTGCCATGACGGGCAAGATAATCCTTTGATGCACAGATCGCCATACGGTAAGGGCACAGGTATTTCGCCACCACATCAGTCTGATGGATATCGCCAATACGGATCGCCAGGTCGACGCCTTCATTCACCAGATCAACCATCCGGTTGGTCAGATCCAGTTCAATGCGCACCTCTGGCCAGGCCTGTAAAAACGCAGCGGCCAGCGGCGAGATAACGCAAGCGCCAAAAGAAGTAGGCGCGCTAATGCGCAGCGTCCCCGCAGGGGCCAGCCGCAGACGCTCTACCGAACGCTCAGCTATCGACACCTGCTCCAGCACGCGGCGGGCTTCTTCAAAATAGACACGCCCGGCATCGGTCAGGCTCTGGCGGCGAGTATTGCGCTCCAGCAGACGCGTGCCAAGCTGTGCTTCCAGTTGGGTGATATATTTTCCCACCATCACCGCAGACATCTCGAGTCTTGTTGCCGCGGAGGTAAAGCTTCCGCTCTCCACCACGGCGATAAACGTTTCCATGCCGCGCAGCTTATCCATATTACAAACCTCTGGTTAGTAATCATCTAACTTATAGCCAGTTTATCCGATTTCATTTTCATTAAAGAATAGCGGCTCACACTATTCTGGAGGTGGTTATGAAAATCGTCATTATTGGTGCCAGCGGTACAGTGGGGCGCGCAGTCACAGAAACGTTAAGCCGTAAACATGAGGTGATCCGCGTAGGTCGCACGCAGGGAGATTACCAGGTCGATATCACCTCGCAGGAGAGTGTCGAGGCATTGTTTGAAAAAGTCGGTCGGGTAGATGCGATCGTTTCCGCCACCGGCAACCTGTTCTTTGGCCCGCTGTCGACAATGACCGACGAGGACTTTAATCAGGGATTACAGGATAAGCTGTTAGGCCAAATACGTCTGGCATTAACCGGGCAACATTTCCTCAATGATGGCGGCTCGATTACGCTAATTAGCGGCATTATCGCCCATGAACCCATCGCACAAGGGGCGAATGCGGCAACGATCAATGCCGGACTGGAAGGATTTGTGCGCGCTGCTGCCTGTGAGCTAGGTCGTGGTCAGCGCATAAACCTGATAAGCCCAACCGTACTCAGTGAATCCGCCGAAGCATACGATGGTTTCTTCCCAGGCTTTGAAAGCGTCCCCGCCGCTACCGTTGCCAATGCCTATCGCCGCAGCGTGGAAGGCATCCAAACCGGGCGCATTTATAAAGTCGGTTACTGACTTTGCTGCTGCCGTTGAGTTACCCTCAGCGGCAGCATAATTAACTCTTTGTTTTAAAATAACATTACCTGTCCTCCCTTCTCCTCCCCGCACTTAACCTCACTTTTTATAATGTTAAATAATTGTTGTTTTTGATCACAAATAATAAACAAACAAGCTCATTC
>NZ_JAHLRC010000257.1:0-1496 GCF_018919545.1 Citrobacter sp. S46_ASV_140 | reverse complement strand
GTGATTAGCTCAGCTGGGAGAGCACCTCCCTTACAAGGAGGGGGTCGGCGGTTCGATCCCGTCATCACCCACCACTTCGGGTCGTTAGCTCAGTTGGTAGAGCAGTTGACTTTTAATCAATTGGTCGCAGGTTCGAATCCTGCACGACCCACCAATGTAAAAAGGCGCCCTAAAGGCGCCTTTTTGCTATCTGCAATTTATAAGATTCGAACCTGCAGCAGGTCGAGTCGAACGCAGTGAGACAACGGAGCCGTTTACGGCGACGGCCCGAAGGGCGAGCGAAGCGAGTCATCCTGCACGACCCACCAATGTAAAAAGGCGCCTTTTTACTATGCAGAGAAGAACCATTTCCCCTCTGATAACCACCAGTGTGAGCGTTATAACTGATACAACGGATCGCGGGCGCGGGCTGCGGTTAATTCACTGGCCTGCATACGCACCACATCCCACAGCGCCTGAGCAGCGGTTGATAAAGAGCGGTTTTTACGTCGGGCCAGCATCAGTTGCCGTTCAACAACCGGCGTCAGGCGCTTAACCTGCAAGTGACTGCCCTGCGGTAAGGGGAGCGCCAGCGCGGGCAGCACGCTGATGCCAATCCCCGCCTCAACCATCGGAAACAGCGTGGCGGGATGGCCAATCTCCTGAACGATATTGGCATCAATGGAAAAATGGGCCAGCGCAGCGTCGATCAGCGGTCGACTACCGGAAGCATAATCCTGTAGCACCAGGCGTTCATGATACAAATCCTGCCAGTTCACCCACTCTCGTTGGGCTAACGGATGATCCTGGCGACACAGCAGCAGGAACGGTTCGGACAGCACGGCTTCACACTGCAAATCGGTGACTGCGCCGGGATCAATCACAATGCCAAAATCCACTTCTCCCTGGCGAATACTCTCCAGCACCCATTGCTGTGGCCGGTCGTGCAGCACAAAATCGATAGCCGGATAAAGCTGATTACTCTGGGCAATACACTGCGGAATAAGATGAGCAGAGATCGTCTGGCTGGCGGCAACCCGTACCGTGCCGGTTAACTGCGTTCCTACCTGTCCGGCTTCGCGCAGCGTGCTATGCAATTCATCCAGAATACGTTCCAGCCGCGCCGCCAACTGGTGTCCGGCCTCCGTCAGTACCACTTCCCGCGTGGTTCTGTCCAATAACCGCACACCCGTCTGCCCTTCCAGCTCTTTGACACTATGGCTGACCGCCGACTGGCTTAAGCCGATGATATCCCCCGCCCGGCTAAAGCTTTTGGCCTGAGCGACGGTGACAAAGATACGCAACTGACGCAGAGAGTAATTCATCTATTCGATTCATATATGGATGCAATAAATCAATTTTATTTCTCAAACGGAAAAAAGCAAAATGTTACTACCGAATTTCAGGAGTCTTTATGAAACTTTTTCGTATTCTTGATCCGTTCACGATAACGCTGATTACCGTTGTTTTGCTGGCGTCCTTTTTCCCGGCCGAAGGTGGTTTTGTGCCTTTCTTTG
>NZ_JAHLRC010000256.1:0-1507 GCF_018919545.1 Citrobacter sp. S46_ASV_140 | reverse complement strand
GTGTACGCTGGGTATGCCGGGTACAGGTAACTTCGTTGGCGAATTTATGATTCTGTTCGGCAGCTACCAGGTGGTTCCGGTTATTACCGTGATCTCGACATTTGGTCTGGTGTTTGCTTCTGTTTACTCGCTGGCGATGCTGCATCGCGCTTACTTTGGTAAGGCGAAGAGCCAGATTGCCAGTGTTGAACTGCCAGGGATGTCGCTGCGTGAGCTGTTTATCATCCTGTTGCTGGTCGTGCTTCTGGTACTGCTTGGCTTCTATCCGCAGCCGATTCTGGATACCTCGCATTCTGCGATGAGCAACATCCAGCAGTGGTTTGTTAATTCCGTTACTACTACAAGGCCGTAAATCGCCATGACAATAACTCCACAACACCTGATTGCGCTGCTACCGCTGCTGATCGTCGGCTTGACGGTGGTGGTTGTGATGCTCTCCATTGCGTGGCGACGCAATCACTTCCTCAATGCCACGCTGTCGGTCATTGGGCTTAACGCCGCACTGGTTTCGCTCTGGTTTGTTGGCCAGGCGGGCGCTATGGACGTCACCCCGCTGATGCGGGTTGACGGTTTCGCCATGCTCTACACCGGGCTGGTGCTGCTGGCGAGTCTTGCCACCTGTACCTTCGCTTACCCGTGGCTGGAAGGCTACGACGACAACCGGGAAGAGTTCTATCTGCTGGTGCTGATTGCCGCGCTCGGCGGTATTCTGCTGGCTAACGCTAATCATCTGGCGGCGCTGTTCCTTGGTATTGAGCTTATCTCTTTGCCGCTGTTTGGTCTGGTTGGCTATGCGTTCCGTCAGAAACGTTCGCTGGAAGCCAGTATCAAATACACCATTCTGTCTGCCGCAGCGTCTTCCTTCCTGCTGTTTGGTATGGCGCTGGTGTACGCGCAGTCTGGCAACCTGTCGTTTGTCGCGCTCGGTAAGAGCCTCGGCGACGGTATGCTGCAAGAACCGCTGCTGCTGGCGGGCTTCGGTCTGATGATTGTTGGGCTCGGCTTTAAACTCTCGCTGGTTCCATTCCACCTGTGGACGCCAGACGTATACCAGGGCGCTCCGGCTCCGGTTTCCACCTTCCTGGCGACGGCGAGCAAAATCGCTATCTTCGGCGTGGTGATGCGTCTGTTCCTGTACGCACCGGTAGGTGATAGCGAAGCGGTACGGATCGTGCTGGGTGTGATTGCCTTTGCTTCCATTATCTTCGGTAACCTGATGGCGCTGAGCCAGACCAACATCAAACGTCTGCTTGGTTACTCATCTATCTCTCACCTCGGTTACCTGCTGGTGGCGCTGATTGCCCTGCAGAGCGGCGAGATGTCGATGGAAGCGGTTGGCGTTTACCTGGCCGGTTATCTGTTCAGCAGCCTCGGCGCGTTCGGTGTGGTCAGCCTGATGTCCAGCCCGTACCGCGGCCCGGATGCAGACTCTCTGTTCTCCTACCGTGGTCTGTTCTGGCATCGCCCAATCCTTGCGGCGGTGATGACGGTGATGATGCTGTCTCTG
>NZ_JAHLRC010000255.1:0-1512 GCF_018919545.1 Citrobacter sp. S46_ASV_140 | reverse complement strand
GGGGGGACGGAGAAGGCTATGTTAGCCGGGCGACGGTTGTCCCGGTTTAAGCATGTAGGCGGAGATTCCAGGTAAATCCGGAGTCTTGTTAACGCTGAGGTGTGATGACGAGGCACTACGGTGCTGAAGTAACAAATGCCCTGCTTCCAGGAAAAGCCTCTAAGCATCAGGTAACACAAAATCGTACCCCAAACCGACACAGGTGGTCAGGTAGAGAATACCAAGGCGCTTGAGAGAACTCGGGTGAAGGAACTAGGCAAAATGGTGCCGTAACTTCGGGAGAAGGCACGCTGATATGTAGGTGAAGTGATTTACTCATGGAGCTGAAATCAGTCGAAGATACCAGCTGGCTGCAACTGTTTATTAAAAACACAGCACTGTGCAAACACGAAAGTGGACGTATACGGTGTGACGCCTGCCCGGTGCCGGAAGGTTAATTGATGGGGTTATCCGTAAGGAGAAGCTCTTGATCGAAGCCCCGGTAAACGGCGGCCGTAACTATAACGGTCCTAAGGTAGCGAAATTCCTTGTCGGGTAAGTTCCGACCTGCACGAATGGCGTAATGATGGCCAGGCTGTCTCCACCCGAGACTCAGTGAAATTGAACTCGCTGTGAAGATGCAGTGTACCCGCGGCAAGACGGAAAGACCCCGTGAACCTTTACTATAGCTTGACACTGAACACTGGTCCTTGATGTGTAGGATAGGTGGGAGGCTTTGAAGTGTGGACGCCAGTCTGCATGGAGCCAACCTTGAAATACCACCCTTTAATGGCTGGTGTTCTAACGTAGACCCGTAATCCGGGTTGCGGACAGTGTCTGGTGGGTAGTTTGACTGGGGCGGTCTCCTCCTAAAGAGTAACGGAGGAGCACGAAGGTTAGCTAATCCTGGTCGGACATCAGGAGGTTAGTGCAAAGGCATAAGCTAGCTTGACTGCGAGAGTGACGGCTCGAGCAGGTGCGAAAGCAGGTCTTAGTGATCCGGTGGTTCTGAATGGAAGGGCCATCGCTCAACGGATAAAAGGTACTCCGGGGATAACAGGCTGATACCGCCCAAGAGTTCATATCGACGGCGGTGTTTGGCACCTCGATGTCGGCTCATCACATCCTGGGGCTGAAGTAGGTCCCAAGGGTATGGCTGTTCGCCATTTAAAGTGGTACGCGAGCTGGGTTTAGAACGTCGTGAGACAGTTCGGTCCCTATCTGCCGTGGGCGCTGGAGAATTGAGGGGGGCTGCTCCTAGTACGAGAGGACCGGAGTGGACGCATCACTGGTGTTCGGGTTGTCATGCCAATGGCATTGCCCGGTAGCTAAATGCGGAAGAGATAAGTGCTGAAAGCATCTAAGCACGAAACTTGCCCCGAGATGAGTTCTCCCTGACCCTTTAAGGGTCCTGAAGGAACGTTGAAGACGACGACGTTGATAGGTCGGGTGTGTAAGCGTAGCGATACGTTGAGCTAACCGATACTAATGAACCGTGAGGCTTAACCTTACAACGCCGAAGGTGTTTTGGCG
>NZ_JAHLRC010000254.1:0-1551 GCF_018919545.1 Citrobacter sp. S46_ASV_140 | reverse complement strand
TGTCTCCCGTGATAACATTCTTCGGTATTCGCAGTTTGCATCGGGTTGGTAAGTCGGGATGACCCCCTAGCCGAAACAGTGCTCTACCCCCGAAGATGAATTCACGAGGCGCTACCTAAATAGCTTTCGGGGAGAACCAGCTATCTCCCGGTTTGATTGGCCTTTCACCCCCAGCCACAAGTCATCCGCTAATTTTTCAACATTAGTCGGTTCGGTCCTCCAGTTAGTGTTACCCAACCTTCAACCTGCCCATGGCTAGATCACCGGGTTTCGGGTCTATACCCTGCAACTTAACGCCCAGTTAAGACTCGGTTTCCCTTCGGCTCCCCTATTCGGTTAACCTTGCTACAGAATATAAGTCGCTGACCCATTATACAAAAGGTACGCAGTCACCCCATAAAGAGGCTCCCACTGCTTGTACGTACACGGTTTCAGGTTCTTTTTCACTCCCCTCGCCGGGGTTCTTTTCGCCTTTCCCTCACGGTACTGGTTCACTATCGGTCAGTCAGGAGTATTTAGCCTTGGAGGATGGTCCCCCCATATTCAGACAGGATACCACGTGTCCCGCCCTACTCTTCGAGTTCACAACACATGCACTTTTGTGTACGGGGCTATCACCCTGTATCGCCGGACTTTCCAGACCGTTCCACTACCACACATGCTGATTCAGACTCTGGGCTGCTCCCCGTTCGCTCGCCGCTACTGGGGGAATCTCGGTTGATTTCTTTTCCTCGGGGTACTTAGATGTTTCAGTTCCCCCGGTTCGCTTCATTACGCTATGTATTCACGTAATGATAGTGTGACGAATCACACTGGGTTTCCCCATTCGGAAATCGCCGGTTATAACGGTTCATATCACCTTACCGACGCTTATCGCAGATTAGCACGTCCTTCATCGCCTCTGACTGCCAGGGCATCCACCGTGTACGCTTAGTCGCTTAACCTCACAACCCGAAGATGTTTCGTAAAACACTTCAGTGTTGCGAAAATTTGAGAGACTCGAACACACCGCTTTTCATTTCTTGTTTACGGAGAAATGAAACAGTGTGTCGTTTCAATTTTCAGCTTGATCCAGATTTTTAAAGAGCAAAACTTCGCAGTGAACCTTTTCAGGTACACTCTGAAGTTTTCTTGTGTTTTTGCAGTAAAGGATGGTGGAGCTATGCGGGATCGAACCGCAGACCTCCTGCGTGCAAGGCAGGCGCTCTCCCAGCTGAGCTATAACCCCATCGTAAATGCTAATCTCTGTACCCTAATTCGTTTCCGGGCAAGGCGCGGTGGTGCGAAGCATACTGAAGTATGCGAGCATCGCCGTAACACAGCACGGAGGCGAATTTGGTAGGCCTGAGTGGACTTGAACCACCGACCTCACCCTTATCAGGGGTGCGCTCTAACCACCTGAGCTACAAGCCTGCAGAGATTTTCTTACTGCTAATTTTCATCAGACAATCTGTGTGAGCACTACAAAGGTCGGTTCTTTAAGGTAAGGAGGTGATCCAACCGCAGGTTCCCCTACGGTTACCTTGTTACGACTTCACCCCAGTCATGAAT
>NZ_JAHLRC010000253.1:0-1583 GCF_018919545.1 Citrobacter sp. S46_ASV_140 | reverse complement strand
ACCTATAACAGGCCCATGATAGCAAGGGATGGCAATAAAGAAAAATAACTGACCAGTAGAAAACTGTAAAAAAACTATCAATTAATATTTAATTATAAAGGAATATAAATATGCCAAATGTAGCCGTGCTAACAAATGATTTGCAATATGAGTTTACGTATAAAATCACCCGATCGGCTCAGGAATTAGAACAAAAACTAACAGCATTTAATCAATTTCTTGATGGTGTCAGAAACCAAAACCAGGCCGTCATCCATTTGCAGTTAATAAACGATCCCGACGACCCCGCAGTACAGCGCCGCTATAAAAATCGCGCTGCGGGTATTCCAGCTTTGGCCGGGCGGCCAGAAAACCAAATAATCGACAGTATTTACCACCCTTCTGACCTCATCGTAGTAAAAGGGAGAGACAGTGGTTTCTTTAACAATAACCTCGATGAAACGCTGCAAAATCTGGGCATCAAAACGGTTATCGTGACCGGTTTGCAAACGCACGTCTGCGTTCAGACCACCGCTGCAGATGCTTTTTTCCGCGGATACAATGTGTGGGTGCCAGAGGACTGCGTTTTTGCCCCTTCCACAGATGACACCACTCGCGCCTTAGAGTGGCTTGCCAACTATTGCGCAACCGTTGCCCCTTCAACTGAGATTTTATCGCTGTTGGCAAAACATAGCGATCTTCCTGAGCGCAATGAAGGGAAATCCGCATGAAAAATCCATTAATACAGGAACTGGAACCGACAGATACCGTTGTTCTGGACCATGGGACAGGCGCTCGCCTTAGTCGAGAACTTGTCGAACTAATTGCGGAAATTCTCGGCGATACCTATCTGGGTACCATGGAAGACAGCGCCTTACTCGACCTACCGTCGCGACAAATTGCATTTACTACCGACTCTTTCGTTGTTACACCACTGATCTTTGGTAATGGGGATATCGGTAAAATTGCGGTATGCGGTACCGTCAACGATCTTGCTGTGAGTGGTGCACGTCCGCTGTATCTGACGCTGAGTCTTATTATTGAGGACGGCATGCCCAAATCCGAACTCGTCACTGTTATTGAATCGGTCCGCGATACTGCTATTGCGGCAGACGTCAAAATCGTTGCCGGGGACACCAAAGTTGTTGGGAAGGGAGAAGCCGATCGTCTGTTCATTAACACGGCTGGCTTGGGGGTTCTTGAACAGTCCCCTGTTTCAATTAAAAACGTTCGTCCTGGGCAAAAAATAATACTGAGTGGCTATATTGGAAATCACTCTATCCACCTGCTATCCCTGCGAGAAGGACTAGGATTTGAACGAAATATCCTCAGCGACTGCGCCCCACTCAACATGATGATTCGCCAACTTCTCGATACCGTTCCTGCCGGAAAAATTACCTCAATGAGGGATGTAACTCGCGGTGGCCTCTCTGCAGTGCTTCATGAATATGCGCGTGCAACAAAACATGAAATGCGTTGCGAGCGACAATCTTTGCCGATCCAGCCTGAAACAGCGATGGCGGCAAATATGCTGGGCGTCGATGTCATCAATCTTGCTAACGAGGGATGCCTTTGCTTGTTTGTAGAATCGGATAGTGCAGAAG
>NZ_JAHLRC010000252.1:0-1595 GCF_018919545.1 Citrobacter sp. S46_ASV_140 | reverse complement strand
GCGTAAAGACGCTAAATGGTCTGACGGCACGCCTGTTACCGCGCAAGATTTCGTGTATAGCTGGCAACGCCTGGCTAATCCAAATACCGCGTCACCGTACGCCAGTTATTTACAGTACGGTCACATTGTCAATATTGACGATATTATCGCCGGCAAAAAGCCGATCACCGATCTCGGTGTCAAAGCTCTCGACGATCATACATTTGAAGTCACCCTGAGCGAGCCTGTTCCTTATTTCTACAAATTGCTTGTGCACTCATCCGTTTCTCCGGTTCCTAAAGCAGCGGTTGAAAAATACGGTGAGAAATGGACCCAGCCCGCTAACATCGTCACCAACGGTGCCTATAAGCTGAAAGACTGGGTGGTCAACGAGCGCATTGTACTTGAGCGTAACACCAACTACTGGGACAACGCCAAAACGGTTATTAACCAGGTTACCTACCTGCCAATTTCTTCTGAAGTGACTGACGTTAACCGCTATCGCAGCGGCGAAATCGACATGACCTATAACAACATGCCGATCGAGTTATTCCAGAAACTGAAAAAAGAGATCCCGAACGAAGTTCACGTTGACCCGTATCTGTGCACCTATTATTACGAAATCAACAACCAGAAAGCACCGTTCAACGATGTTCGTGTTCGTACCGCCCTGAAACTGGCGTTGGATCGTGACATTATCGTCAACAAAGTTAAAAACCAGGGGGACCTGCCGGCGTATAGCTTTACCCCTCCTTACACCGATGGCGCGAAACTGGTTGAACCAGAGTGGTTCAAATGGTCTCAGGAAAAACGTAATGAAGAAGCGAAAAAACTGCTGGCTGAAGCCGGGTATACCGCTGAAAAACCGTTGACCTTTGACCTGCTGTATAACACCTCAGATCTGCATAAAAAGCTGGCCATCGCTGCGGCATCTATCTGGAAGAAAAATCTGGGCGCCAACGTGAAGCTGGAAAACCAGGAATGGAAAACGTTCCTCGATACGCGCCATCAGGGTAACTATGATGTTTCGCGTGCGGGCTGGTGTGCGGATTACAACGAACCAACATCCTTCCTGAATATGGTGCTGTCTGACAGCTCCAACAACACCGTCCACTATAAGAGCCCGGCGTTTGATAAGCTGATTGCGGATACGCTGAAAGTGACTGATGAAGCGCAGCGCAGCGAACTGTATTCGAAAGCGGAACAGCAGCTGGATAAAGATTCTGCGATTGTACCGGTTTATTACTATGTTAACGCCCGCCTGGTGAAACCATGGGTTGGCGGATACTCCGGTAAAGACCCGATGGATAATATCCACGTTAAAGACTTGTATATTATCAAGCATTAATGGCAAGACGTGGGGCAATCATTTTGCCCCACAGTGTCTTTTTTCTTCGAACTATTAACACCGCTTTACCTGAACGTCGGGGTAGAAGAGGTGTAAAGGCACACGCCAGAAGGTACGGGCAATGTTAAAATTTATATTACGTCGCTGTCTGGAAGCGATTCCGACGCTGTTTATACTTATTACGATTTCATTCTTTATGATGCGCCTTGCGCCGGGAAGTCCATTCACCGGGGAACGCGCGTTACCGCCAGAAGTACTGGCTAATATC
>NZ_JAHLRC010000251.1:0-1763 GCF_018919545.1 Citrobacter sp. S46_ASV_140 | reverse complement strand
GGTTTAAGGGTGGTAAAGACGGTGGTCATACGAGCAAAGTGGGCGATGGTTTCAGCATCACCATCAAACTGCCAGTTATCGCCAGGGCGGTTACCTTCGTGGGTGCGCATCATCGGCGTGAAGGCGCTAAAGTCACACCAGCGCAGCAGCAGCTCTTTGCTGCGTTTCATTTCAAATAGGGTGGTGTAGCCGCCGATATCGCTGTGGTGCAGACCATGACCGCTCATCGCCAGTGACAGCGCTGCAGGAACGACGGAAGCCAGACCGTCGTCAAGGCTCCAGTCAACGTTCTGATCGCCTGCCCACATCATGGTGGAGTATTTCTGGCTGCCGGTGTAACCCGCACGCATAAAGAACAGGATCTCGCCGAGCTTGCCAGTCTCCTGTAACGCTTCGTAGTTACATTTCGCCCACAGCGCAGGCCAGGCGTTATGCATAATTTCAGCGCTAATGCCATTGTGCAGGTAAGTGTCGGTTGGCAGGTATTCGCCAAAGTCGGCCATCCAACCGCCGCATCCCAGCTCAATCATGTTCTTTTTGATGACTTCTTTGAACCAGGCGTAGGCTTCAGGGTTGGTCAGGTCCACCACGCCGCCGTAAAACTCGCCAAACTCAACCAGATAGTCAGCGCCAGAGGCATCTTTCGCCAAATAACCGTGCGCAGCCGCTTCGGCGCAGAGATCTTTATCGCTGGCGACGTACGGGTTGATGTAGGAGAGGAATTGCACACCTTCTTCTTTCCACTGCTTAATACGGCTATCCAACTGAGGATAGTTGTCGCTGTTCCACTTCCAGTTCCACATCACGCGTTTGCCAAAGGAGGTCATGCGGATCCCGGACCAGTCCTGCGCCCAGATGCCGTTTACTTTCACGCCTGCGTTACGCATGGTGTCCAGTTTGTTCTGGCAAACCTCAGTACCGCCTTGAATACCGAGCGTGACGCCATCGTAGATCCAGTCCGGCAGCTCCGGCTGGCGTCCTAACAGCGCGGTCAGTTTTTCCAGTAAAGAGATGTAGGTGTCAGCGCATTCAAATCGTAGGGTGGTTTTGTCCTCCCACAATGCCAGTTCGTGATACTCCGGCGCGCTGAAGTCGAAATTCATATAGCAGCTGTTATCAACGTGGCAGTAGTACTTCTGCGTGCTGACGAAGGTCGGCTGCGGGAAAAAGGTCCAGTAGTAGTCACCACCGGCATTTTCTTTGCAGTCTGCCTGCCAGGTGACATAGCTATTTTTGTTACGGCCCACGCCCTGTTCGCTGGTCCACAGTGGGAACGGCTTACCGCGTAAGTCGAAATAAGAGAACTGTTCACCGCAGCCGTAAATATGATCGTCCGGGTTGGCAGCCAGACGCAGCCAGACGCGGTTATGGCTGAGGTCATCGTTGTGCAGATCCAGCTTCAGGCGACCCTGTTCATCGATGGAGATGTGCAGCGTGGCGTTGATGGTGTTACCGCGACTGAAATGCACCTGCCAGCCGTCAGGTGACTCGTTGACCGTGGCGTCGGTCAGGGCAATCTTCTCATTGAGTTTGTCTTTAATGCTGAAGTTGCCGCGGAACATATCAATATCGGCAACGCCAGCGCCGATCCACAGGCAGGGGGTTTCTGTGCTGTGACGTAAAATCAGGCGCTGGTGGTATGTCAGCGTAAAGCCATTCTGTAACGTCGTTAGTTCTAAAGCGGTTGACCGTTGTTGTAGCGAATTCATTATCGTCTCCGTAAAAATAGGGTAATTCGGTAATTTGTCGGAAAACTGTTATTC
>NZ_JAHLRC010000250.1:0-1769 GCF_018919545.1 Citrobacter sp. S46_ASV_140 | reverse complement strand
ACCGTATACCGTAGCAGATGAGCTAAAAATGAATCGATTAACGCCTGCGGCCAGCATCCCATCCAGTAAAACCAGCGTTCCAGTGACGTTGTTTTCGTAGTAAGCAAGGGGTTCTTTTATTGACTCGGAAACCGATTTGAGGCCCGCAAAATGAATGACATCGGTGATGTTATGGTTGGCGAAAATGTTTTTTAATGCCTGCCTGTCGAGAACATCAGCGATATAGACAATGGGTTCCCTTCCTGTGAGTTCCGCGACCCTGTCCAGCGAGATTCGGCTGGCGTTCGCCAGATTATCGATGACAACGACATCATCGCCTCTTTCCAGTAGCGTTAAAACAGTATGTGAACCAATATAACCTGCACCACCAGTGACAAGAATAGCCATACAGACTCCAGAAAAATGCTAAAAACCCGAGCGATTTTCCAGCAATGCACCCAAGGATCCAATGGATCAGTTATTTTGCCGGGAAAGGTATACGTTTCTATATTTAATCATACACTTATATGATATTTTTTTAAAGATTGCCAACAGACTGAACTTATTTATTTTTGTATCATAGGCAATATAATTACTTGAGAAATTTAGCGTGTGAACGCCGTCACTGTGGTTGATCGACGAATTGATTTGTTCGATCAGATTCTCATCAAAAGTAGCGTCATTCAGTGTAACTAATTCTTTGATGTAGATAGATTTTCCATACGTTTCAGGTGTGCATTCCTGGGTTAAGAAATACATTTTGTTATCGACAAGATAAGGCGCACCCGCTCCCCGATGATGATGATTGCTCACCTTCAATGCAGGAGTAATTCTCTGCCACTGTCCGTGGAGATGCTCGGCCGAATGAATAATTATTTTATTATCCATGGTGGTCGACATAAGATAGCAGGTCTCATTCATTGAAAGAAAAATGTTATCTGTCACTTCGGTGTCAGAGATTAGAACTTTAATTTTCTTCCAGCGCGTAGGAAACTCTACTGACTGAAACAGTATCACTTCTTTTCTTTCTGATGATTCAGGAATCATGAAGAGCTGATCGTTAATATTGATCAGGAAAGGAAATGACAAATGACACATCAGGTCGTCAAAACCTTCAAGTTTCACGTCATCAATTTCAACCAGTTCACGATCAAGAATACGGCATCGGAGCGTGCCTTTCGAGTTGCGAAAGCTAAAAGCTTCATAAAAAACAAACAGTTTATCATCTTTTTCAATAAGAAAAGGATCGGCCTGAAACGTATATTTCTTTTTTAACTGCTGTGCAGCGGATTTACTTAATATATCCAGTGTATTATTCGGGAATAAGTGTGTACCATGATCCTTAATAATCATGATATCCCACGACTCATGATAGAATAACATATTTATTATTCTTTTTATTTTTGCTTGCATTCGTACCCGCTCCTTTTTATCGCCTGCATCATGTATGAACAGCTATTTGCGGCTCAGTTCATGAGACCTGTCGCAACGTTGTATGAATGTGCGAAAACTGATGTGAGAACACCAGTGGCTATTTTAAAACTAGTCGCAAGCATGTTTTTTGTCTATAGCACAAAAGTAGGTAAAAGCTCTCCAGAGCATCCTTGCTCCAGTGGACGATTTACTCGAAATGCACCTGCGGGTTATCAGCAAGGGAGACGTAGGTTTTGCTGTTTTTATCCAGGGTACGGATTTCACCGCTTTCGATGTCATATACCCAGCCGTGCAGACGAAGCGCATTATTTCGCAGCCCAACCGCGACGCAAGGATGCGTTTTAATATTATTGAGC